>DATGGY010000188.1:0-39079 GCA_035308285.1 Bradyrhizobium sp.
CTTTACACCTCCGGCACCACCGGCCGTTCCAAGGGCGCGATGCTGACGCATGACAATCTGGCATCGAATTCGCTGAGCCTGGTCGACTATTGGCGCTTCAGCAGCAAGGACGTACTGATCCACGCGCTGCCGATCTATCACACCCACGGATTGTTCGTGGCCAGCAACGTCACGCTGTTCGCCCGTGCCTCGATGATCTTCCTGCCGAAATTCGACCCCGAGCTGATCGTCAAGCTGATGGCGCGCGCGACCGTGCTGATGGGCGTGCCGACCTTCTATACCCGCCTCCTGCAAAGCCCTGCGCTGAACAAGGAGACCACCAAACACATGAGGCTGTTCGTCTCGGGCTCGGCGCCGTTGCTCGCCGAAACCCACCGGGAATGGTTTGCCCGCACCGGTCACGCCGTGCTCGAACGCTACGGCATGACCGAAACCAGCATGAACACCTCCAACCCCTATGACGGCGAGCGCGTCGCCGGCGCGGTCGGCCATCCCCTGCCCGGCGTCTTGGTGCGCGTCACCGATCCGGAAACAGGCCAAGAGCTTGCGCGCGACGAAATCGGCATGATCGAAGTCAGGGGCCCCAACGTCTTCAAGGGCTACTGGCGCATGCCCGAAAAGACCAAGTCTGAATTCCGCGACGACGGCTTTTTCATCACCGGCGATCTCGGCAAGATCGACGCCAAGGGCTATGTGCACATTCTCGGCCGCGGCAAGGATCTTGTGATCTCCGGCGGCTTCAACGTGTATCCGAAGGAAATCGAGAGCGAGATCGACGCCATGCCCGGTGTGATCGAATCCGCGGTGATCGGCGTGCCGCATGCCGATTTCGGCGAGGGCGTCACCGCCGTTCTGGTCTGCGACAAGGCGGCCGGGGTCAGCGAGGCCTCGGTGCTCAAGGCGCTGGATGGACGGCTGGCCAAATTCAAGATGCCGAAGCGGGTGATCGTCGTCGACGAACTCCCGCGCAACACCATGGGCAAGGTGCAGAAGAATATTTTGCGCGATACCTATGCGAAGATTTATTCGAAATAGTTATGCTACTTCGCGGGATGCGGGATGAGTGCCTGGATGCTGCGCGGCGCGAAGCGGTGCGCTGCTGATACGGGGTCCATTGTCGCCAGGATCCCGGCTCTGCGGTGCATCGTGAAGAACGCTGCGCCGCGTCCGGGAATTTGCTCACACTCTCTCAGGATCAGGTCAGCGCCGCTTCACTCTATCACCTCGTCCGCGCGGGCGAGCAGCGTCGGCGGAACCTCGAGGCCGAGCGCCTTGGCGGTCTTGAGATTGAAGGCCAGCTCAAGCTTGGTCGGCTGCTCGACCGGGATGTCGCCCGGCTTTGTCCCTCGGAGAATCTTGTCGACAAAATCGGCGGAGCGGCGAAATTGGTCCGGGGTACTTGGTCCGTAAGACATAAGACCACCGCTTTCGAGATACTCCTTTGCGTAGAATATCGTCGGCAGCCGCGCCGCTAGCGCCAGTGTGCTGATGCGGGCCGCATTGGCCCTGGTGAGCGCGTCGCCGCAAGTGTAAAGGGCGTCGGCACGGCCCTTAAGCACTTCGAGGGCGGGCGCGAAATCCTCCGCCCGCCGAATTTCCAATCTGATGGGCTCAAAGCCGATGGCACGGGCCTCCGTCTGAACCTCGTCCAATTCGCTGGCGGCTTGGGGATTGGCCGGGTTCGCAATGATCGCGAGCCGGTGGAGACCGGGGAGCACCTCGCGCAACAGTTCTAATCGCTTGCCGACAATATCGTTCGCCTGAACCGAGAGGCCGGTGACATTGCCGCCCGGCCGCGACAGGCTCTTGACCAGACCGGAGCCGAGTGGATCGGCGCCCAGCACGAAGACAATTGGAATCTCCGATGTCGCCTGCTTTACGGCCAGGGCTGCGCTTCCCCCGGTGACGATGACATCGACTTTCAATCGGACGAACTCGGCCGAAATCTCGACGAACCGCTCGCTACGCCCTTCCGCCCAGCGATATTCGATCGCAACAGTCTTCCCCTCAAGCCAGCCCAGTTCGTGCAGCCGCTGTTCGAACGCGGCGACATAGTTCTTCCAGGGCAAGGGCGAGGCTGAGCCGAGAAACCCAATGGTCGGAAGCTTCCGCTGCGCCAATGCCGCGAACGGCGCACTCGCCGTCGCGCCAACGACCAGCCTAATGAATTCACGCCGTTTCACGGAATACTCGCGCCCCCAACCTTCTCACAGGCGATCCTTATCTGAAACGAAGCAAAATTCAATGAAGAGTATTACCTCCAGAAGGTTGCAACCGGTCGGATTTTGAGCTTGTGCTTTGCCAGCTAAAGCAGGCTGACCACAAACCGCGCGCCGGCGATGAAGAGATAGCTGCCGTAGGCGCGCTCCAGCGTCTTCTTCGACATCGCATGCGCCGTCCTCACGCCTAGCGGCGCGGTCAACATGCTGGTCGGCATCGCTAGCAGCGCGCCGATCAGCGAGACGTAACCGATTGCAAACGGCGATTGCAGCGCCAGCACGTCCGGATAGCGTGCGGCCACCGGCCAGCCGGCATAGACATAGCCGAGCGCGCCGGGAATCGAGACCAGCACCGCCAGCGCCGACGATGTCGCAACCCCCTGATGGATCGGTCGGCCGTGAAACGTCATCAGCAAATTCGCAAAAAGCCCGCCGCCGACACCCATCAGCGTTGCGAGCAGCCCGACAAAGAAGCCGTAAACGCGCATCAACGGTCCCTTCGGGAGATCGTCGCCGAATCGCCAGCTCTCGCGAGCCGAAAGCAGTCGCGCTGCGGCGAACCAGGCCACCGCCACGAACACGATCTTGAACAAGCGCTCCGGCGCGTAGCGCGCGATCACGCTGCCGGCGAGGACGCCGATCAGCAGCGGAAGCCACCACAAACGCAGGATTTCCATATCAACGGCGCCGCGGGCGTAATGCGCGCGAAAGGAACGGATCGAGGTCGGAATGATGATCGCAAGCGAGGTGCCGACGCAAAGCGGCATCCGCACCTCGAGCGGAACGCCGGCCAGCCGAAAGCATTCATAAAACACCGGCACCAGAATGGCGCCGCCGCCAATGCCGAAAACCCCGGCGAGAAATCCGGACAGCGCGCCGACCGCCACCAGCAGGATCGCCAGTTGGAGCAGCCCGTGGAGATTGAGACCCGCATTCGCCATCCGATTCTCCCTCTTCGTGCGCTCGCTTGAACGGCGTGTTCATGAATCGTGCTTCAGGTATACCAGCCACCAGCGCGCAGGCGCGCAGTCAATGCCCGGTTATGCAAGGCTCATCTGAAGCCATGAACAAAGGTTCGCCGACAGCGGATTTCGTCATTGCACTGACTGTTTCAAGTTCTTAAATAGATTTGGTCTACCGCGATCCCTCAAAGGGCCCAGTGGAGACCCGCAAACTGTCAAAGTCACCGATGACCGCCAGGATCGAAAGACCGCTTTCACCGCACCTGCAGACCTACCGCTGGACCCTGACGATGGCACTGTCCATCGTCCACCGCGCCACCGGCGTCGCGTTGTATTTCGGCACCCTGCTGCTGGCATGGTGGCTGATTGCCGCCGCGTCGGGCCCAACCGCCTATGCCCATGTGCAGGCCTTTACCTCAAGCTTTCTCGGCCGCCTGATCGTATTCGGCTACACCTGGGCGCTGCTGCACCATCTGTTGAGCGGCATCCGGCATTTCGTCTGGGATCTCGGCTACGGCTTCAAGGCAAGCGAACGCGAAGCCCTGACCTGGGGCGCCTTGATCGGCGGCATCTCGCTCACCGTGCTGTTGTGGATCGCCGCCTATGCGATCGGAGGCGGGCGATGAGCGCGCCCAACGGCCCGACCGCGAAGTCGATGCGCACACCGCTTGCCCGCGTCCGCAATCTTGGCGCCTCACATTCCGGCACTTCGGATTTCTGGCGCCAGCGGGTCACCGCGGTGGCGATGGTGCTGTTGATGATTCCCGTCATCGTCGTGGTGATGATGCTGCTTGGCAGGAATCAGGCCGGCGCAGCGCAAATTCTCGGTTCGCCGCTGGTCGCGATCATCCTGCTGCTGTTCATTATCGCCAGCGCCTGGCACATGAAGATCGGCATGCAGGTGGTGATAGAGGATTATGTGCACCAAGAGACGCTGAAGCTTACGGCGATCATGGCCAACAACTTCTTCTCGATTGCGGTGGCGCTGGCCTCGATCTACGCCATCCTCAAACTGTCGTCCGGAGTGTAACCGATGGCCGCAGGCGGAAATGGCAACACCGCGAATGGCAGTGGTGGTCCCACCACCAATGGCCGCGCCTATCCGATCGAAGACCACACCTACGATGTCGTCGTGGTCGGCGCCGGCGGCGCCGGACTACGCGCGGTGGTCGGCTGCAGCGAGGCAGGACTGCGCACCGCCTGCATTACCAAGGTTTTCCCGACTCGCTCGCATACCGTGGCCGCGCAAGGCGGTATCTCGGCGGCGCTCGGCAACATGCATCCGGACGACTGGCGCTGGCATATGTACGACACCGTCAAGGGGTCGGACTGGCTGGGGGACCAGGATTCGATCGAATACATGGTGCGGCAGGCGCCGGAAGCCGTGTACGAACTCGAACATTGGGGCGTGCCGTTCTCGCGCACCGAGGACGGCAAGATCTATCAGCGGCCATTCGGCGGCATGACCGTGGATTTCGGCAAGGGCCAGGCGCAGCGCACCTGCGCCGCCGCCGATCGCACCGGACACGCCATGCTGCACACCATGTACGGCCAGGCGCTGCGCCATTCCGCGGAGTTCTACATCGAGTTCTTTGCCATCGATTTGATCATGGACGACCAGGGCGCCTGTCGCGGCGTGGTCGCGCTGAAACTCGACGACGGCACGCTGCATCGCTTCCGCGCGCAAACCACCATTCTTGCGACCGGCGGCTATGGGCGCATCTATCACTCCTGCACCGGCGCGCACACTCAAACCGGCGATGGCAGCGGGATGGCGCTACGCGCCGGCCTGCCGCTGCAGGATATGGAATTCATCCAGTTCCATCCGACCGGCATTTACGGCGCCGGCTGTCTCGTCACCGAGGGTGCCCGCGGCGAAGGCGGTTATCTCGTCAATTCCGAGGGCGAACGCTTCATGGAACGCTATGCGCCGTCGGCAAAAGATCTCGCCTCCCGCGATGTCGTGTCGCGCG
The DNA here is from genome assembly GCA_035308285.1 of Bradyrhizobium sp. Lineage (GTDB taxonomy): Bacteria > Pseudomonadota > Alphaproteobacteria > Rhizobiales > Xanthobacteraceae > Bradyrhizobium. The sequence goes on from DATGGY010000188.1 coordinate 5,155, forward strand.
CCATGACCATCGAGATCCGCGAAGGCCGCGGCGTTGGCAAGAAAAAGGATCACATCTACCTGCACCTCGATCATCTCGATCCGAAAGTGCTGCACGAACGGCTGCCGGGCATTTCCGAATCGTCGCGGATCTTTGCCAATGTCGATGTGACGCGCGAACCGATCCCGATCGTGCCGACCGCGCACTACAATATGGGCGGCATCCCCACCAATTTCCACGGCGAAGCCCTGACCAAGAAAAACGGCGACGAGAATTTCGTGGTGCCGGGCCTGATGGCTGTGGGCGAAGCGGCCTGCGTCTCGGTGCACGGCGCCAACCGACTTGGTTCCAATTCGCTGATCGATCTCGTGGTGTTCGGCCGCGCCGCCGCTTTGCGCTGCGCCGAAAAGCTGACGGCGGCCGGCAAACAGCCGGAATTGCCGTCCGGCTCCGCGGACAAGGCGATCGGCCGGCTCGATTCTTACCGCCATGCCTCCGGCGGCACCCCGACGGCGAAGCTGCGCGACAGCATGCAGATTGTGATGCAGAACAATTGCGCGGTGTTTCGTACCGGCGAAGTGCTGAACGAGGGGCACAATCTGATTCACAAGGTGCACAGCGGCGTCAGTGACGTCTCCGTCAGCGACCGCTCGCTGATCTGGAACTCCGACCTGATCGAGACGCTTGAATTCGACAATTTGATCGTCCAGGCCGTCGTGACGATGGATTCGGCGGCGAATCGCACCGAGAGCCGCGGTGCGCACGCCCGCGAGGATTTTCCCGAACGCGACGACAAGAACTGGATGAAGCACACGCTGGCCTGGATCGATGATCGCGGCAACACCACGATCGATTATCGCCCGGTGCACGACTACACCATGACCAATGACGTTCAATACATCCCGCCGAAGGCGCGGGTGTACTAGAGCCCGACCCGAGCCCGGAGGGCCGCGTTCGCGAAAAGCGGAACGGTTTTGCGGAAAGATCAGGTTCGAGACAATCTAAAGAGACGACAGCGAAAGCGTTACCCGATGGTTGAATTCGCACTGCCCAAGAATTCGAGGATTTCAGGCGGCAAGGTCTGGCCGAAACCACCCGGCGCCACCGAGACACGCGAATTCAAGATCTATCGCTGGAACCCCGATGACGGGAAGAATCCCAGCACCGACACCTATTTCGTCGACACCCATGAGTGCGGTCCGATGGTGCTCGACGGCCTGATCTGGATCAAGAACCACATCGACCCGACGCTGACGTTCCGCCGCTCCTGCCGCGAGGGCGTGTGCGGCTCCTGCTCCATGAATATCGACGGCCAGAACACGCTGGCCTGCACCAAATCGATGCATGACGTGAAGGAAGGCCCGGTCAAGATCAATCCGCTGCCGCATCAGCCCGTCGTCAAGGATCTGGTGCCCGATCTCACCAATTTCTACGCGCAATACGCCTCGATCGAGCCATGGCTGAAGACGACGACGACGACGCCGCAGAAGGAATGGCGGCAGAGCCATGAGGATCGTGAAAAGCTCGACGGCCTCTACGAATGCATTCTCTGCGCCTGCTGCTCGACTTCATGCCCGAGCTATTGGTGGAACAGCGAGCGTTATCTCGGCCCGGCTGCGTTGCTGCAGGCGAACCGCTGGGTCAAGGACAGCCGCGATGAAGCCACCGGCGAGCGGCTCGACAATCTCGAGGACCCGTTCCGGCTCTATCGCTGCCACACCATCATGAACTGCACCAAGGCATGTCCCAAGGGACTCGATCCCGCCGAGGCGATCGCCGAACTCAAGCTCAAGATGGTCGAGCGGCAGATCTGATGCGCATGGCCGGCCCGTGGGTGCTTGATCCCTCATGATTTGGCTTCCGATGAAGCGGCGTTCCGCCGGGGGCTCGCACACGGAGACGGCTCGATGACCGCCCATCCCGTCATTCTGCATCATTTCGAACAATCGCCGTTCTCCGAAAAAGTCCGCGTCGTCTTTGGCCTGAAGAACATCGATTGGACATCCGTCGTCATCTCGCGAATCATGCCGCGTCCGGACTTGATGCCGATGACCGGAGGATATCGCCGCACCCCGGTGATGCAGATCGGCGCTGACATCTATTGCGATACTCAGTGCATCATTCGCGAGCTGGAGCGGCGGTTCCCTGAGCCCACGCTGTTCCCTCGGGGATATCAAGGTCTCGGTTCGGCGACCGCGATGTGGACCGACCGTTCGTTCTTTCAGAACACCGTGAACCTGGTGTTCGGCGCGCTTGCCGACCAAGTTCCCGAGGATTTCATCGCCGACCGCGAGAAACTGCGTGGCGCCAAGTTCGACGTTGCGGCCATGACGGCGGCGATCCCGCAGATGCGCGATCAGTTCCGCGCGCACCTGCAATGGATCGAAAACCAGCTCGGCGACGGCCGGCACTGGATGAGCGGCGCCGAGGCCAGCCTTTGCGACGTCAACGCCTACATGAACATCTGGTACGTGCGCGCAAATCTTCCGAATACCGACGACATGCTCGCCGAGTTCGCCGCGACGGGCGCTTGGGAAATGCGGTTGCGCGCGATCGGTCATGGACGGCGCCGTGAGATGTCGGCCGCCGCAGCGCTCGATATTGCCGCCAACGCCTCGCCGCAGACCCTTGAGCTATCCGACCCCAACGATCCCAATGGCCGCAAGCCCGGCGACAGGGTCGAGGTCGTGCCCGACGACTACGGCAAGGTCAAAGTGAGCGGCGAGATCGTTGCGCTTTCGTCGCAGCATGTTGCAATTCGCAGGCACGATACGCGCGCAGGCGAAGTTGTAGTGCACTTCCCCCGCGCCGGCTTTCACGTTCTGCCCGCCTAGCGCTCGATCCGGATCGAGGAACTGCTGCCGGTATTTGCTGCACGGCCCCGTGTGCCGCCAGGCCCGAAATTCCCTTGCTCCCGCCTGCCGGTTGGGAAACTATCCGGCCATCTAGGGAACACCAGAATGCGAATCTTGAAGATCCTGGCGCTATGCGCCGCCCTCTGCGGTTGCGGGGCGCCACGGCAGGAGACGGCGACGACGACTAGCCGACCTGGCGATCAATTTATTGGCCAAAATGTGGACACGCTCATCGCCCGGTTCGGACAGCCGACCAAGGCCACCAGAATGGAGGGCGATCTGAGTTCCTATGTCTGGGAGCTTGCCGCCGGACCGGATGCGTCCGATCAGCCATCTCAAACAGCTGACGGAGGTCTTTACGGAGACGGATACAACCCCGGCGCTGTCTCCCCGGGTTTCTCGCCCTATTGCAAGATCAACGTGATCGTGTCGCCGACCGGCAGCGTCACTCAGGTTCTCACCGAGGACTCCAACGGAACCGGGGCCAGATCGGGGGCTTTCGGCTCCAACGGGGCCATTTGCGCGCGGCGTCTGCGGATGAGATCGTAAGATTGTTGCCGAGGGCAGAAAGCGCTGCGCCAATCATCGCGCCTGTCCTTGGAGCGACCGCCGGAAATCGGCTATGAAGGCGCGGCATTTCCTCTCGCGAACCCATCTGTGATCTCTTCAACGCTGCCACCCGGCATGGCGCCGGCCAACGATCCCGCCTCGCCGCCCTTCGGGGCGTTCGCGCCGACGCGGGCGCAGGCGGCGATCATCGCGGCGGCCCACCGCTCGCGGCTCAAGCGCGGCGCGTTCCGCCCGATGCTGTCACGGTTAATCAATCGGCTGCGCGCAGGCCCCGTTGACGTGCACTACCAGGGCGCGTCGTTCCGCTTCTATCATCAGGCCAGCGCCACCGAGCGCGGCGCGCTTTTCAATCCCGACTACAATATCGAGGAACTGGAATTCTTGCGGGCAAATCTGCCAACCGGCGGCGTGTTTGTCGATGTCGGCGCCAATGTCGGAACCTATGCGCTGGTGCTCGCACGGCATGTCGGCACTTCCGGAAAGGTGATCGCGATCGAGCCGCATCCCGTCACCCACGCAAGGCTGGCATTCAACCGTAGGGCCTCCGGCTTCACGCAGGTTCACCTCGTGGCCGCCGCCGCAGGCCCTTCCGACGGCGAATTGATGATCGAGACCGACGGCGACAATCTCGGGGCCAGCCACATCGTGTCTGGCGGGGGGAGCGGCAACGCCATCAAGGTGCCGTCGCTGCGGCTGCAACGCATTCTCACTGAGGCCGGCGCCGACCATGTCGATGCGCTGAAGATCGACGTCGAGGGATTCGAGGATCGCGTTCTGACCGGCTTCTTCCGGGATACGCCGAAGAGCCTTTGGCCGCGCGCGGTCGTCATCGAACATTTGTCGCGGAACGAATGGCTGGAGGATTGCATCGCAGACATGCGTTCCCGCGGCTATGAGGAGGCCGGCAGGAGCCGCAGCAACATGATGCTGGCGCGCGCAAGAAGCCGCCAGGGAACAGGAGGAAAATGACCGAAAGGGGGGATTGCAAAACCCCGATTTGAAATAGCCGGCTGAACGTGTCGTGAACGAAGGCGCATCCGGACCCGGCGGCGCTGGAAATAAATCCAGATTCTCGTTTGAAAGCCGCCACAATCCAGCCCAACGCTTGTTTGTTGATCGCCGGCGTGTTGGCGGACCTTGCCAAGAATTGCAGAGAATTGCCCTGGGGACCCAGATCATCATGACAAAAACACGACTAGCACTGCTTGCCACGACAGCTCTTACGGCCATGCAATTGGCCGCCGCTCCATCGCATACACAGCCCGCGCCGATCGTCGTGGCGCAGGCCAAGGAGGAACTCGGTCCCGACGGGAAGCCGAGGCATCCTCCCACGGAACAACCGAAGGCAGCGCCACCGGCGCGCCCTGTCCCTCCACCGTCACCTCCGCGGCCCGCTCCGCCGCCGCCGCCACACCCTGCGCCGCCACACCCTGCGCCGCCGCCTGCCGCCGCGCCACCGCATGCGCCGCCACCGCCGGCACACCCCACCCCGCCGCCTCCGCCGGCGCACCCCACCCCGCCTCCCCCGCCTGCCGCCGCGCCCCCGCCTCCGGCTGCGCCAAAGGCCCCGCCAGCGCCTTCCATGCAGCAGGAGCGCGAACGGGAAATGGAGCGGGAACGCGCGAAGCCGCCGCCGCCTCCGCCACCACCTCCGCCACCCGCCGGCGCAACGCCGCCGGCCGGACCAAAACCACCGGCCGGACCTGCGATTCAGCAGCAAGAGCGCGAGCGCATGCCGCCGGCGCCAACTCCCGCGCCTAAGGCCACTCCAGGCACGCCCGGCGGGCAGACCGCACTCCCGCCCGGAGCTGCGCCGCTCGTGCGCCGTCCACCGCCCACGGTGGCCGCGCCGATCCCCGCACCCCCAGCGCCAGCGCAAGCCATGACCCCGATTGCCCCGGGTGCGGCGCCGCAAGGGCCGCGCCGCCTGGACGATTTCCGCGGCCAACGGCAGGAAAGCGATCAGGGTGGCCGGAGGGTGTTCACCGAGCCCGGCCACGTCATCGTGGTCGATCCGAGCGGACACTCCTTCATTCGTCACAACGAAGAGGACCGCTTCCGCTACGGCGCACGCGATATCCGGACCGAGCAGGTCGGCGGCGAGAACCGCACCATCGTGATTCGTCCCGACGGGTCGCAGATCATCACGGTGGTCGGCCGCGACGGACAATTGCTGCGCCGGATTCGCAGGGATCGCGATGGCCGCGAAATCATCCTGATCGACGACAGCTTCCGCGATCCTCGCGATGCCGGCGGCTTCTATGTCGACCTGCCGATGCCGGTGATCCGGATTCCCTACGACCGCTACATCGTGGACGCCGACCAGGCACCACCCGACCTGATCTACGATACGATGGAGGCCCCGCCGGTAGACCGGATCGAGCGGCGATATTCGCTCGACGAAATCCGCTACAGCCCGTCGGTGCGCATGTTGATGCCGAGCATCGATGTCAACACCATCAACTTCGAGACCGGATCGTGGGAAATTCCACCCGATCAGGCGGCGCGGCTGCAAGCGATCGCGGATGGACTGAACCGGGCGATCGCGCGCAACCCGCGCGAGGTGTTCCTGATCGAGGGTCACACCGACGCGGTCGGCAATCCCGTCGACAACCTCTCGCTGTCGGACCGGCGCGCCGAAGCCGCGGCCGAATTGCTGACCCAGCAGTTCGCCGTGCCGGCGGAAAACCTGACCTCGCAGGGCTACGGTTCGCAATATCTGAAGGAGCAGACCGACGGGCCGAGCCGCATCAACCGGCGCGTCACCATCCGCCGCATCACGCCATTGCTCAACGGCGGCGTGGCTTCGCTGCCGCCTCCGCCCCCCGGTATCGCCCCGCCGCGGTAGAGGCAGCCATTCAGCAAATGAAAATGGCCGGGAGCAATCCCGGCCATATTTTAGTTCTGCACGATTTGCCCGTACAGTTCAGCTCTTGTCGCTATCGAGCCTGAAGATGTGGGCGCCTTCGCCGATCGACAGCAAGCCGGTCTCGGCGTAGAGATCAAGCTTGTCGCGGGTATCGGCAATGTCGAGATTGCGCATTGTCAACTGGCCGATGCGGTCCGCCGGCGTGAACGCCGCATCGCCCACTTTCTCCATGCTCAGCCGCTCGGGCCGATAGGTCAGGCTGGGGCTCTCGGTATTCAAGATCGAGTAGTCGTTGCCGCGGCGCAGTTCAATCGTCACCTCGCCCGAAATGGCGCGGGCCACCCAACGCTGCGCCGTTTCCCGCAGCATGAGGGCTTGAGAATCGAACCACCGCCCCTGGTAGAGCAACCGGCCAAGGCGCAGGCCGCTGATCCGGTATTGCTCGATGGTGTCTTCGTTGTGGATGCCGGTAATCAGGCGTTCATAGGCGAGGTACAGCAACGCCATGCCGGGGGCCTCGTAGATGCCGCGGCTCTTTGCCTCGATGATCCGGTTCTCGATCTGATCGCTCATGCCGAGGCCGTGCCGGCCGCCGATGGCGTTGGCCTCGAGGAATAGCGCGACCGGATCGGCAAACGTCTGGCCATTCAGCGCGACAGGCTGACCCTCGACAAAGCGCACGGCAACCGTTTCGGCCTTGACAACACAGTCGTCGCGCCAAAACGGCACACCCATGATGGGACTGACGATCTTGATACCGCTGTCCAGGCGCTCGAGATCCTTGGCCTCGTGGGTCGCGCCGAGGATATTGCTGTCGGTCGAGTAGGCCTTTTCGGCGTTCATCTTGTACTCGAAGCCATTGGCGGCGAGGTACGCCGACATTTCCGCGCGGCCGCCCAGCTCGTCGATGAACTGCTGGTCGAGCCAGGGCTTGTAAATCCTCAAACTCGGATTGGTCAGCAGGCCGTAGCGGTAGAACCGCTCGATATCGTTGCCCTTGAAGGTGGAACCATCGCCCCAGATGTTGACGCCGTCCGCGTTCATGGCCGACACCAGCATCGTGCCGGTTACGGCACGGCCGAGGGGCGTGGTGTTGAAGTAGGTGACGCCGGCGGTCGAGATGTGAAAGGCGCCGGATTGGATGGCGGCGATACCTTCGTGAACCAATTGCGTCCGGCAATCGACGAGTCGGGCCGCTTCGGCGCCGAAGTCCAGCGCTTTGCGCGGAATCTCGTCGTAGTCGGCCTCGTCAGGTTGGCCGAGATTAGCGGTATAGGCAAAGACGCGGGCGCCTTTTTGCTTCATCCACAACAGCGCCGCGCTGGTGTCGAGGCCGCCCGAGAAAGCAATGCCGACCTTCTCCCCTTTGGGCAGGCCTTTCAAGATCGTACTCATGGAGTTTCCAATCGGTCGTAAATACTGATGTTTGTTGCGAATTGAGTGCGCGAATATCAAATTTCGCGGCCGTCGGCACGCATTTAATGGCGGATGGTGCTCGAACCGCCGGAGTCGGATTGTCCCGGTTTGCGGAAACGAGCGCCCAGCCGCGTCAGCGCGGCGTCGACGCCGGCGTCGGTGAGGCGGGTCGACGGCCAGCCGTAGATGTAGCCATGGACCAGCCAGATCACCAGAAAAGTTACCAACCCGGCGGCGGCAACGTCGGTAAAGAAGTGCCCGCCGAATGCCATCCTGAGCAGGCTGGTTATTACCCCAAACAGGGTCGCAGCGGCGTAGGCCAGCGGACGCCACGCCGGCGGCGTCAGCGCCGCGGGCGCATAGGTCCAGAACGCAGTCGCGCCTTCGCCGGAGAAGAACGAGCAGTTTCGTCCGCAGCTTCCGCGCGGGTCCCACCACGGCACGAACGACTGATCGCCGTTGAACTGGGTCACCACCGCCGGGCGCGGCCGGCCCCAATAGCTCTTGAAGGTGAGGTTGGTGAGAACTCCCGCGGAAAGGAGCAACGTGGTGAGCAGGAAGATGATCGCGCGCCCCGACATCAAGAGCGGCCGGTCCGGCCGCGCCAGTTTTACGAGCAACGAAACGATGGCCGGCAGCGCCAGGCCCCACGCGATCCACATCGCGCCGTTACGTACCACCGCCGCCCAGACGTTGAGCTTGAGGGGAAAGGTCTTGCTCGGCGCATCGTAGAACCACGCGGCAAGCTTCAGATCGAGTTCGGGATAGATCCCAAACAGCAATCCGACGGCAAGCGCCAGCGCGAGCGCGACGATCAATCCGGTCCGATTCATGGCGCGGGGTTTAGCCGAGCAGCGCCGCCATGAAAACCCCCCGTCATAGCGCGGGCGGCGAAGGTGTCTGTGATGGCAACGGCGGCGGCGGCCGAAGCGGGGGCGTCGGCTCCCGCCAGGCACCGGCATTGCGGCCGGCGATCATCCAGTACACCACGCCGGCAACTATCCCGGCCCCGGTCATGATTTCGAGATGGCGCCGCACGATGCCCTCGAAGCGAAGCGTCTCGGTATCGAAGGGGACTAGGCCGAGATAACACGCAAGCCCGACGAGGCCGCCGCCGACCGCATAGGTCAGCGCGCCGCGGATATTAAAGGCTTCCGTGATCAAGACCACGATTATCGCGGGCATCAGCGCAAAGCCGCTGACGAAGATGAAGCCGAAGCCGAGCAGAATATCCAACGCGCCCGGATCGACCGGCCCGGCGCCGAGGTCGCTGAATTCCGGAAACATGATCGCGCCCACAACGATCATCCCCGCCACCAGGCACGCGGCGAAGAAGGCGAACAGAATGACGAACAACCGGCCGATCAGTGCCATGGTACTATTGCCGTCATTCCGGGGCGACGCGACGCATCGAACCCTGATGTGCAATTGCACATCGGAGAATCTCGAGATTCCGGGTCTGGCGCTAACCCACCATCCCGGAATGACGAAGTCTGGATCGCTTCGTCGCTTACGCTCCTCGCAATGACGAAGAAAGCGAGACCTCTCATCATAACTTTCAATCCGTCATCGCCATCGCGCGCAGCGCCTGCCGCTCGCGGGCCGACAATTTCTCGGTTTCCGATTTCAATTGCCCGCAGGCGGCCAGGATATCGCGGCCGCGCGGCGTGCGCACCGGCGAGGAGTAACCGGCGTTGAAGATATATTCGGAGAATTTTTCGATCTGGTTCCAGTCCGAACATTCGTAAGAGGTGCCCGGCCACGGATTGAACGGAATGAGATTGATCTTGGCCGGAATTCCCTTCAACAGCTTGACCAAGAGCTTGGCGTCATCGAGCGAATCGTTGACGCCCTTGAGCATCACATATTCAAAGGTGATGCGCCGCGCATTGGAGGAGCCGGGATAATCGCGGCAGGCCTGCAGGAGCTCGGCAATCGGATATTTGCGGTTCAACGGCACCAGCTCGTTGCGCAGTTCGTCGCGCACCGCATGCAGCGAAATCGCGAGCATGACGCCGATCTCCTCGCCGGTGCGGACGATATTGGGCACAACGCCCGAAGTCGACAGCGTGACGCGTCGGCGCGAAATGCCGACGCCTTCATTGTCCGAGACGATCAGGAGCGCATCGCGCACCGCATCGAAATTATACAGGGGTTCGCCCATACCCATCATCACCACATTGGTGATGAGGCGGCCGCCGTTCGGCGTGTCGCGGTCGGCCCAGTCATTGAGGCGGTCACGCGCCACCATGATCTGGCCGACGATTTCGCCCGCGGTCAGGTTGCGCACCAGCCGCTGTGTGCCGGTGTGGCAGAACGAGCAGTTCAGCGTGCAGCCGACTTGCGACGAAACGCACAGCGTGCCGCGGTCGGTTTCCGGAATATAGACGCACTCGACTTCATGCGCCTTTTCAAGCTTGTCGCCGCTTTGAAGGCGCAACAGCCATTTGCGGGTGCCGTCGTTGGAAATCTGCTCGGCGGCCACTTCCGGGCGCGCCACCGTGAAATGCGCTTCGAGCTGACCGCGCATTTCCCTGGAAATGCTCGTCATCTCCGCAAACTGTTGCGCGCCGCGGACGTAGATCCAATGCCAGAGCTGCTGCACGCGCATCTTCCGCTGCGCGGGCGCGACGCCAATGGCGCCGAGCTTGTCGGCGATTTCGGCGCGCGACAGGCCCACCAGCGACGGCTTGGCCGGCGGCACATAGGATTCAAGCGCAACCTTTTCCAGCGGCGCACGGGCGCCGTCGTTGGTCTGCCTTGAAGGGGTAGCCGGGGTCTCGGTCATGGCACATCAGATAGGCTTTTCACGCCCCTCTGGAAAGGTCGCAAATGCGGCAGTCGTGGGGTTGAATACCTAGCGCCTGCAGTCCTGCGCCAGCCGGTCGAGCGCCTGGGAAAGTCCCTTCAGCGAGAACACGTCGGTGGTCTCGGTGCCCTTTGCCGACACACCCTTGACGGTGACGTCGGCGGCCTTGCGCATGGCATCGACCATCCGCTCCTCCTCGGCGGCGTTCTTGATCCAGAGGCCGTCGCCCTGGGTATACATCGCGTAGGACGCGCCGCCGACCTCAAGCGTCGATTCCGAGCCCGGCTTCAGCGTATAGCCGATCATGACCGAGACTTCGTTGACGACCTTCTCGGCCGGCCGCGTCGAGACGAACGCATAGGCCGGGTCGCGCGGACGATTCGGCGGGTTGGTTTTTGACGATGAAGGCTTTGCCAGCGCGAAGCACACCTTCTTCCCGTTCGGGGTTGCCATATAGACGCCCCAGGTGCCGAACTGGCCGATCAGCGTGGGCTCGGTACCGCCCGCCGCGGTGGCAGGTTCGGCCCTAGCCGCCGCTGACTTGGCCGCACCTTTCGACGACACACTCTGCGCTTGCGCGAGGCCGGAAACCCCGCACACCAGCGCACCCGCCATCATCGCTGTCAGCATTCGCTGCACGGACATCGCCAAATCTGGTCCCTCATCATTGTGACTGGAAGATGGCCCGATACCGCTTGTCACGAAACCGATGGATAGCTGGTAAACGCCTGATTGGGAAGACAGTCGCAGCACCGTCCGGGACCGCCTCCGCCTTAAGCGTGCCGTTCATGATCGGTCCTTCGACCGCGTCATCCGCTGCTTCTCCCACTGCGCCTCGGTCCATGCCAGCAAGTCCTCGGCGCCGGAACCGCGCAAATGCGCGCCACCGTCCTGCACCACCATCTCGCCGTTGATGTAGCCGGCGGAATCCGAAATCAGGAAGCTTGCGAGATCGGCAAGCTCACGGTGTGAGCCAACCCGCTGAAGCGGATTTCGCGATGCCCAATTCTGGTCGCGGCCTTCGGGGCGAAGCTGGTCCGTGGCGCCCGCGGTCGGAAACGCGCCGGGCGCGATAGCCACCGTTCGGATGCCCTTCGGCCCCCACTCAACCGCGAGACTCTTGGTCATGGCCAGCACGGCCGACTTCGCCATCGCCGACGGCACCGTGAAGGCGCGCCCGGTAATGGTTGAGGTCGAGAGGATACTGAGCACCACGCCCCTGTGCCCGGTCTCGATCCAGCGCTTGCCCGCCGCAAGCGTGCAATACATCGTGCCATGCAGCGTGGGGCTGAGGATCGCGTCCGCCGCGCGAAACGACAATCGCTCGCTCTGGGCGATGAAGGTCGCGCCCGCGTTGTTGACGAGAATGTCGAGGGCCGCGTCGCGCCAGATTGCGTCCATCATAGCCTCGACGGTGGCGCCGTCGCGAATATCGCACCGGATCGCGTCGATCTTGCCGCCGAATTCGCCGTGTATGGCAGCCGCTGTCGCCTCCAGCACCTCAAGCCTTCGGCCGCAGATGATCAGTTCGGCGCCAAGCTCGACGAAGCGGCGCCCCATCGCGGCGCCAAGCCCGGAGCCGCCCCCGGTGACCAAAATGCGTTTTCCCGACAGCAGGCCTTTTTCGAACATGGTCATATTCCCCGCTGTCCATACATCATTGCGAGGAGCAGAAGCGACGAAGCAATCCATTCCTCGGTTCGTTGCGCTATGGATTGCCTCGCGGAGCCTGTCATCGGGCGCGCATTCGCGCGACCCGTTGGCTCGCAATGACAGCATGACAAAGTCGTTAAATCCAATTGTCGTCCGGCTTCAAATCCGGCATGAAGCATATCGCGTTGCCGGTGCCTCCGAAACTCAGGTGAAGCCCATGAAAGCCATTCTCTGCTCGCAATATTGCGGCCCCGACGATCTGGTACTGACGGAGATACCCGATCCGGTGGCCGGGCCCGGCGAGGCCGTGATCGCGATCAAGGCCGCGGCGCTGAATTTCTTCGACCTCCTGATGATCCAGGGCAAATACCAGATCAAGCCGCCCTTCCCGTTTTCACCGGCGGCGGAAGTCGCAGGCGTGATCGAGAGCGTCGGCGCAGGCGTCACCGGTCTCAAGACCGGCGACCGCGTGATGGCTTCCTGCGGCCACAACGGCGCGCGGGAAAAGATCGCGCTACCGGCCAATGCCATTGTCAGGATCCCCGACAATCTTGATTTCGACCGCGCCGCCGGCATCATCATTATCTACGGCACCGCGCTGCATGCGCTGGAAGATCGCGCCGGTCTGAAACCCGGCGAAACCATGGCAGTATTGGGCGCGGCCGGCGGCACCGGTTTGGCCGCCTGCGAACTCGGCAAGCATCTCGGATTGAAGGTCATTGCCTGCGCATCGTCGGATGAAAAGCTTGAATTCGCCAAGGCGCACGGCGCCGAGCTCGGCCTGAACTACGCCAAGGAGGATCTCAAGGAAGGCCTGCGCCGGCTCACCGGCGGCAAGGGCGTCGACATTGTTTTCGATCCGGTCGGCGGCAGCTATGCCGAGGCCGCGCTGCGTTCGATCGCCTGGGAGGGCCGTTTTCTCGTGATCGGATTTGCCGCCGGCGACATTCCGAAGATGCCGCTCAATCTGGCACTATTGAAGGGCTGCGACATTCGCGGCGTGTTCTGGGGCGCGTGGGCGCGGATCAATCCGGACAAGAACCGCGCTAACCTCGAAAAACTCGTGAAGTGGACCGCTGAGGGCAAGATCTCCTCGCATGTCGATCGCGCTTTTCCACTGGCGCAAACCGCCGACGCGTTGAAGGTACTTGCAGGCCGCAAGGCGATGGGCAAGGTCATCTTGCATCCCTAACCGGCAAGACGCCTCAACAAGGGATGGCATGTGTGCCGTTTTAGGTCACGTATCATTTGACTAGGTCGTCATTCGGCCGGGCCCGCGGGCGCAATGTTCCGGCATGCCTCAATGATATCAAAGAATCTCCCAAATCGAGCCGGTGATTGTCGCTTTTTGGACGGATTCAAAATGCGAGTTACGAGCTAAGTAGCGGGCGATTGGCTGCCAAGAATATCAAGAACCTGAAGCCGGTATGCCCGATGTTGCGTTAGTAGCGGGAGGCATCACCATGGCGCGTGACCCGAGGTACAGTTCACAGGATGATCCGTATGAATCGCGATACGCTTCATACGACGAACAGTTTGCCGATCCAGTCGACCTCGATGAATTCGGATCGCAACTGAGGCCTTACAACTCCGGCCGATCGGTCGCGACGCGGGACGAATTCCTTCCCGATGATTCCGTTCCTCTGTTCCTGTCGGGTGCCGAGGGGGCGTCTCGAACGCCGAAGTTCGGGAGCGCGCGGAAAAGTGGATCGTCGCGGCTGCTGAAGACCGCTGCGCTGGCGATGGCGGCAACGGTTGCCGGCTTCGTGGCCGTGGCGGTGAAGAATCCTTTCACGGTTTTTGCGAACGCAACCGCTTCGCTGATCGGCATCTCGGACGTTCGATTGGCTCCTTCGTTCCCGCCGCCGCCGGCTCAACCGACCGCGACTGCCCGCGCCGCCTCGCCTGCTGCTACTCAGCCGCCGTCACGGGACGAGATTGCCGTTGCCCTGAGAACAGCGCGTCAGGGCGTGCCTCCCGCAGAACCCCCGGCGCAGATGGCAGCCGTAACGCCAATGGCCGCCGTTGCCGCGGTTGCTCCAGTGGTGGCCGCTGCTCCAGTGGTGGCCGCTGCGCCGCCAGTAGCGCCGGCGCCGCCGGTAGCGGCTGCGCCGGTCAGAGTACTCGGCGCCGACGAACTCGCCACGCTGATGACGCGCGCCAAGGCGCTGCTTGCAGCGGGCGATATTTCGCCCGCCCGCCTGTTGCTCGAACGGGCCGCGGAGGCGCAGGAGGCGAATGCGGCGCTGATGCTTGCGCAGACCTACGATCCCGCGGTCATGGGAACGCAGGACATGCGCAACATCAATACCGATCCAGCGCTGGCGCGTAGCTGGTATGAGCGCGCTGCCCAACTTGGCTCGGCGGATGCACAGCGGCGGCTAGCTCAATTGCAGTAAATTATTCAACCGAGGACCAGCAAAAATGCGACGTTTACTTGGATTGGCACTCGTTGCCATGACGATGGCTTGCGGCTTCGCAGCCAGGGCTGAAGAAGGCGTGTACGACCCGGCCAAGGTCAGCGACAGCCTCAAGGCGATCTTTCAATTCGGCTCGGCCGCCACCAAGCAGGCGCTGAACGCCAACACCGTAGGGTTGATCTCCGGCACCATCGGCGGGACCTATGTTCAGTTCGGCGCCGACCTCGCATCCGTGCTCGACGATGGAAACAAGTTGCGCGTACTTTCCATCGTCGGGCGCGGCTCGGTGCAGAGCGTGGCCGACATCCTGTTCCTACAGGGCGTCGATCTCGGGATCGTGCGAGCCGACACGCTCGACTATCTCGAGCGAAAAGGCTTCGCCAAGGACATCAAGAAGCAATTCATCTATGTGACCAAGCTCTACAACGAAGAAGTGCATGTCATGGCGTCGAAGTCGGTCCAGAATCTGAAGGACCTCGACGGCAAGACAATCAGTGTCGATCTTCCCAACGGCGGCACCTTCGTGACGGCGCTGACCATGTTCGAACGGCTCGGAATGAAGCCGAACGTCGTCTATATCGAGCAACGGATCGCCATGGAAAAGTTGAAGAAAGGCGAGATCGATGCCGTGATCGTTTGCGGCGGCAAGCCCTATAAATCCGTCTCTACCTTCAAGGATGACCGATTCCACCTGGTGTCGGTCGACTACTCCAAGCCGCTGCAGGGCGACTATCTGCCGGCGACGTTGACCTCGAAGGACTATCCGAACCTGATCGCCGAGGGCGAGAAGGTCGATACGATCGCAGTGCCTGCGGTGCTTGCGGCCTATAATTGGGCGCCCAACAGCGACCGTTACCGCAAGCTCTCTCTGTTCGTCGACGCCTTCTTCACCAAATTTCCGCAGCTCCAGAATCCACCCTTCCATCCGAAATGGAAGGAAGTTTCGCTGTCGGCGCCGCTGGCGGGCTGGAATCGCTTCCCCTTCGCGCAGCAATGGCTTGAACAGCACGGCATCGAGCCGGTCGCACGGAGCCGCTTCGACGAATTCCTGAAGCAGAGCTCGGCGTCAGGGAGGTTGCCCGCCGATGTCGACAAGGAAGCGCTGTTCAAGCAGTTCAAGGCCTGGGAGGCCGAGCAGAATGCCCGGGCGCAGGCTCAGGCGAGCCCCAGACAGCGATAAGCCAACAGCGATAGGCCAAATGGGCTGGAGGGCCTGGAGCCGGGGTGATCCAAATACCCCGGCTTTCGCTTGTTCGGTCAACCGATCTCGTCAACTCTTCTTGGCCGGCACGAAAATTTCCTGATCGGCGGCGACGCCCTTGAGCGAAAACCGGCCGACGGAATCGGCGGAAATGCCGCAGGCTGCGGCGAAGTCCGACGACAGCAGCAGCGGCCGGCCAAGTCGCCGGCACAGCGACTCGATGCGCGCCGTGAGATTTACCGCAGGCCCGATGACGGTGAAATCGAGCCGGGTATCGCTGCCGATATTGCCGTACATGACGTCGCCGACATGCAGGGCCAGGCCGTAGTCGATCTGCGGCAGGCCCAACTCCTTGCGCCTCCGATTTTCCTTCGCAAGCGCCGCCTCCGCGAGCTCGGCAGCACGGAGCGCTGCGCCGCAGATTTGTCCGGCGTCATCGCGAATCGGGAAAATCGCCAGCATCGCATCGCCAATGAACTTCAGAATCTCTCCACCCTGCGCCGCGACGGCGTCGCACATCGGGCCGAAATAGCTGTTGAGCAGGTCGATCAGCGCGTCGCGCGGCAGCGTCTCGGAGAGATTGGTGAAGCCCCTCAAATCGCAGAGCCAGATCACCGCGCGGATGGTCTCGCCGGTGCCGCGTCGGATTTGGCCCTCGAGCACCCGACCTCCGGATTGCCGGCCGATGTAAGTATCGAGCAAAGTACGCGCGGTGCGCCGCCACGCCTGCACTTCGAGATTGAACGCCACGGCAGGGATAGCGGCCTCGAACAGTGCGAGCTCGTCGCGGTCAAATCCGTCGCGGCGGCTGGTGGCAAACGAGAGCGCCTTGTGGCTGCCGTCGGCGAACGGAACCGAATAGACGATGTAGTCGGTATGACCATCGCGGCGCAGATCGGCGAGAATGGCGAATTCGCCTTGCTGGGGCGGCGCGGTGAGGTCGCAACGGACCGGACCGCCGCCGTCATAGGCGATCCGGATCGGGCTGTTGGACATCGTGGCGAAATCCTGCGGCGTCGAACGGAAAAAACGTTCGGTCGTGCCCTTGCCGAGCTGCCACAGGCCGCTGAAGGAAAAAATCTGCGGGTGCAGGATCGGGACGCCGGTCGAAACGCGCGAGACATCGACGCCAGCCGCGCGCAACTCGCCGGCAAAGGCCTCCAGGAATTCGCACGGATCGGTTCGCTTGCGCGCCTCGGTCATCAGCCAGCGAATGACCGGATGGGATTCGTGTTTGTCGGTCGGCTTCAGCACGGCGGCGATCAGATCTTTGGCTCGCTGACCCGCTTCAGCGCGGCACGGGCGGCGTCGCGATGCTCAGGCTTGATATGGGCCGCAACCATCCGGATCGCGGTGGCGAGCACGGCGGCATCGTCGGTATAGCCGAGCACCGGCAGCATGTCCGGAATGAAGTCGAACGGCAGGATGAAGTAGGCGATCGCCCCCAACAACGCAGCCTGGACGTGGCGAGGCGTCTCCTTGTCGAACGCGCAATAATAGGCGCTGAGCAGGTCCTCCGCGAAGGGTAGCTGCGCCACGACCCGCTTGAATTTGACCCAGAAGCGTCGACGCACGCTTTCGCGGTCCTTCGCCAGCTCGTCGGCCGGCTCAAAACCGACCGTGTGTTCCGATATCATTGCCTGGCTCCCCTGGACCCTCGCGGCCCTTTCGCCGCGGAAGCACGTTTCTTTCGGATACGCTCTTAAGCTGGGTATCTCGCTTCACACCTGCAAGATGAGAGAGGAACGCGCCGGATCAGGCTACCCCGAGTTGCGCCGCGATTGCGTTCATGGCCTTGGCAAGCTCGATGTCGCGCGCGGTGACGCCGCCGGCGTCGTGGGTCGCCAGAACCACCTCCACTGTCTTGTAGACGTTGCGCCATTCCGGGTGATGGTCGTTCTTTTCGGCCACCAGCGCGGCGCGACACATGAACCCAAACGCCTCGTTGAAATCCCTGAACGCGAAAGTTCGCGCGATCGCCTCCCTGCCTGCGACCTCGTTCCAACCGGACAGGCCCTTCAGGGCCGATTTTCGCGCCTCCACCGACAACCGCTCCGCCACAATTCCCTCCTGTTTGACCGGGAAACCTATCTTAACATCGAACGCTAGCTGTATGATCCACGCCGGACGGCAGAAATCCGGCCCAAATGGAACCTCGAAAGCCGGCCGCTAACCATGACGCCGTTGTCATTATCCGGCGGCCTGAAATTTGCTAGAAGAGCCACCCAACCACATTTGGCAGACCAAATTGGACCTGAACCGGCTGTTTTCCCGATCGATGACCAGCGGAATTGACCTCGCGGGGGCGCCGAGCCTGACCGAGCCGCCGAGGGTGCCGCCGCCTCCCCGCTCGACGCAGCGGAGCATGACGTTCGTCGTACTGGCGGCAACCCTTGCCATCATCGGCACGCTGGCGGGCGGCTATTATTTCGCGGCGAGGCCGGTAGCCTTGCGCATCGCGGTCGGACCCGCCAACAGCGACGATCTCCGGGTGGTTCAGGCATTGGCCCAGGGCTTTGCCCAGGCCCATAGCCAAATCCATTTGCGGCCGATTCTTCAAACCGACGGCGCCACCGCCAGCGCCCAGGCGCTTGCGGATGGGCGGGCCGATCTCGCCATCATCCGCGGTGACCTCAATGTGCCGAAAAATGCTCAAGCCGTGGCGACGCTGCGAAAGAACGTCGCGGTGTTGTGGGTGCCGCCGGCCATGAAGGGCAAGAAGACCGGCAAGAAGGCCGGTCCGAAAATCACCAAGATCAGCCAGCTATCGGGGCGCCGCGTCGGCGTTATCGGCCGCACCCAGGCCAATGTCGACCTGCTCAAGGTGATCCTGAATCAATACGGCGTCGACCCGAACAAGGTCGAGGTCGTCCAACTTTCAACCAGCGAGGCCGCCGAGGCGATCCATAGCCAGAGGGCGGACGCCTATCTCGCCGCAGGTCCCGTCAACAGCAGGATTACGACGGAAGCGATCGCGGCCTCGACGCACGAGGGCCATTCGCCCACCTTCCTCGCGATCGATTCGGCGGAGGCGATCGCACAAAATCACCCGATGTACGAGGCTTCCGAAATTCCTGCCGGCGCCTTTGGCGGCGCGCCCGACCGCCCCGAAGAGGAAGTCAAGACGATCAGCTTCGCCCACCACATTGTCGCGCGCAAGGATCTCTCGGAACCCACGATCGCCGCCTTCACGCGGCAACTATTCGCGATTCGCCGGACGGTGATGGCGGAATTCCCGCTCGCTGCGAAAATCGAAACGCCGGATACCGACAAGGCTGCGTTTATTCCGGTTCACCCGGGCGCCGCAGCCTTTGTCGATGGCGAGGAAAAGACCTTCCTTGATCGCTACAGCGATTTCATCTGGTGGGGGCTGATGGCGCTGTCCGCCATGGGCTCCATCGGCGCCTGGTTTGCCGGCTATCTGAAGAAGGACGAACGCAGCAACAACTCCTCGCTTCGCGAACGGCTCCTGGAAATGATCGCAACTGCCCGCCGCAGCGATTCGGCCGAGGAACTCGACCGCCTGCAGGCGGAGGCGGACGAGATACTGCGCGATACGCTGCATTGCTTCGAACACGGCGCCATCGAGGAAGGGGCGTTGACCTCCTTCAACATCGCGCTCGAGCAATTCCATCACGCGGTGGCCGACCGCAAGGCGCTCTTGATGAACATGCCGCAAAATCTGCAGAGGGCGAGCGCGCAGTTCCGCGCCGCCGCGACCCTCTAAGTTCGCTGTCGGCTCGCGAAGCTTCGTCCGGCTGCAATCGCGCCGTCACATTGTCCGCGCCACCGCTCGCAAGACGATGGATTTGAGGGCCTGCACGATGATCAAATTTCATCGCCGGATTTCCCGCCGCCGCTTTATTTCCGGTGCCGCCGGCGCGCTCGGCACCACGGCGATGCCCTATCTCAGCCGCGCCGCCGACCGGCCGATGGTGACCCATGGCGTGCAATCCGGCGACGTCAGCGCCGATGGCGGCGTCGTTTGGGCGCGCGCCGACCGGCCCTCGCAGATGCTGGTCGAGGTCGCGACCACCGAATCCTTCAACAATGCGAGAGCGCTGCCGCCGATCGCGGCGCTGCCGGAGAGCGACTTCACCGCGAAAATGCTGATCGAGAACCTGCCCGGCGGACAGGAAATTTTTTACCGCGTAAGATTCCGCGATCTCTCGCATCCGGATATTTCGGGCGAACCGGTGACCGGCCGCTTCCGCACCGCGCCTAGCGACCGGCGCGACGTCAGCTTCGTCTGGGGCGGCGATGTCGCCGGACAAGGCTGGGGGATCAATCCCGACGATGGCGGCATGGTCACGTTTGCCGCCATGCGCAAGCACGGGCCGGATTTTTTCGTGCATTCGGGCGACACCATCTACGCCGACGGCATCATTTCCCCCGAGGTCAGATTACCCGACGGCAAGCTTTGGAAAAACATCACCATCCCGGAGAAGGCAAAGGTCGCCGAGACACTGGAGGAATTCCGCGCCGCGCATCGATACAATTTCCTCGACGAGAACCTGCGCGCCTTCAACGCCGAGGTCCCGATCTTCGTGCAGTGGGACGATCACGAAGTCACCAACAACTGGTCGGCATCGAAAGAGCTTCCCGCCGCCTACAAGGTGCGCGACATCAATCTGTTGGCCGCGCGCGCCGCGCGCGCCTTCCACGAGATGTATCCGATGCGCGAAAGCATCGTCGAGCCGGGACGGGTCTACCGCGCGCTCAGCTATGGCCCGCATCTCGACGTGTTCATGCTGGATGAACGCAGCTACCGCGGTCCCAATGGGCCCAATTTGCAGACCGTCTACGGCCCCGACAGCTATTTCCTCGGGCCCGATCAACTGCTCTGGCTCAAGCGCGGCCTCTTGAATTCGCGCGCCACCTGGAAGGTGATCGCCTCCGACATGCCGCTCAGCCTGATCGTTTATGACGATGCGGCCAACAAGAAGGGCTCAGAGGCATTCGCGCAAGGCGATGGCCCGCCCCGCGGCCGCGAGCTTGAGATCGCCGATCTCCTGCGCTTCATCAAGAGCTCAGGCATCGCCAACACCGTGTGGTTGACGGCGGATGTGCACTATGCGGCCGCACACTTCTACAACCCCGACAAGGCGCAATTTCAGGAGTTCACCCCGTTCTGGGAGTTCGTCGCCGGCCCGCTGAACGCGGGAACGTTCGGACCTAACGAGCTCGACAACACCTTCGGGCCCGAGGTGAGGTTCATCAAAGCCGCAGGTGCGGACCGACCAAATCTGCCGCCCTCCGCCGGCATGCAGTTCTTCGGTCATGTCAAAATCGAGGGCGCGACCGGGCAAATGACGGTCGCCTTGCGCGATCGCGCCGACACGGCGCTGTGGTCGACGACCCTCGATCCGAAGCAGGGGTAGTGGGCGGCGCAGGCACAGCAGACGCGGGCTGCCTGTGTAATAACGGAACCGTCAAGAATCACTTCGAGGAAGCGCTATGCGGCGTCTATCCGGCTGATTGAGCAGGTTTATGGGCAAAATCGGCTAACCAAATCGCAAACAACGCATTGTTTTCCGGCCATTTCTGACTATATTGCGCCGCAACGAGTAAGGCGTGCCCGGTCGGTTCGGCCGGGCATCCTTTTTGGGTGCTCCAGCGCCTTAAAAATCCAAGGTTTCGAGCGTGATCCGTAAAGAGTGGGTCCCGGTTTTCCGGTGAGATCGCGCTCCCTTATTGTCCGATGCAGATAGAGCCAACATGAAGCTTCGTAACGTCGCCATCATCGCCCACGTCGACCACGGCAAGACCACGCTGGTCGATCGCCTGCTGCAGCAATCCGGCACTTACCGCGAGAACCAGCGGGTGGTCGAGCGCGCGATGGATTCCAACGATCTGGAGCGCGAGCGCGGCATTACCATTCTGGCCAAAGCAGCTTCCGTGCAGTGGAAGGACACCCGCATCAACATCGTCGATACGCCGGGCCACGCCGATTTCGGCGGCGAGGTCGAGCGCATCCTGAACATGGTGGACGGCGCGCTGGTGCTGGTGGATGCCGCCGAGGGCCCGCTACCGCAAACCAAATTCGTGGTGTCGAAGGCGCTCAAGGTCGGACTAAAGCCGATCGTCGTCATCAACAAGGTCGACCGCTCCGATGCGCGGCCGACCGAAGTGATCAACGAGGTGTTCGATCTGTTCGCAGCGCTTGATGCCAGCGAAGAGCAGCTCGATTTTCCGATTCTCTACGGCTCGGCCAAGCAGGGCTGGATGGCGGAAAGGCCCGAGGGTCCGAAGGACAAGGGCATGCAGCCGCTGTTCGATCTGATCCTGCGCCACGTACCGGCGCCGCAGGTCGAGGACGGCCCGTTCCGCATGATCGGCACGATTCTCGAAGCCAATCCCTATCTCGGCCGCATCATCACCGGCCGCATCACCTCCGGTTCGATCAAGCCGAACCAGCAGGTCAAGGTGCTTGGCGCCGGCGGCAAGCTGATCGAGCAGGGCCGGCTGACAAAAATCCTCGCCTTCCGCGGCATCGAACGCACGCCGATCGAGGAGGCCGAAGCCGGCGACATCGTCGCCATTGCCGGCCTCACCAAGGGCACGGTGGCCGACACCTTTTGCGATCCATCTATCGATACGCCCTTGAAGGCGCAGCCGATCGATCCGCCGACGGTGTCGATGTCGTTCATCGTGAATAATTCGCCGCTCGCCGGCACCGAAGGCGACAAGGTGACGAGCCGCATGATTCGCGACCGCCTCCTGCGCGAGGCCGAGGGCAACGTGGCGCTGCGCGTCACCGAAGCCTCCGACAAGGATTCCATGGAAGTCTCGGGCCGCGGCGAATTGCAGCTTGCGATCCTGATCGAGACCATGCGCCGCGAGGGCTTTGAGCTCTCGGTATCGCGGCCGCGCGTCGTCTTGAAGAAGGACGAGGCGACCTCCGAGTGGCTGGAGCCGGTCGAGGAAGTCGTGATCGACGTCGACGAGGAGCATTCCGGCGTCGTCGTGCAGAAGATGAGCGAACGCAAGGCTGAGATGATCGAGATGCGCCCCTCGGGCGGGCACCGTTTGCGATTGGTGTTCTACGCGCCGACCCGCGGCCTGATCGGATATCAGGGCGAACTGCTTACCGACACCCGCGGCACCGCGATCATGAACCGGCTGTTCCACGGCTATGCGCCCTACAAGGGCGAAATCCAGGGCCGGCGCAACGGCGTCTTGATCTCCAACGACCAGGGCGAGGCCGTGGCGTATGCGATGTTCAAGCTCGAGGACCGCGGCCCGATGATGATCGAGCCCGGCTGGAAGGTCTACAAGGGCATGATCGTCGGCGAGCACACCCGCGACAATGACCTCGAGATCAACGTGCTCAAGGGCAAGCAGCTCACCAATATCCGCACCACTTCCAAGGACGAAGCGGTGCGCCTGACGCCGCCGATCAAGATGACCCTGGAAAAGGCGCTCGCCTATATCGAGGACGACGAGCTGGTCGAGGTCACGCCCAAATCGATTCGGCTGCGCAAGAAGTTCCTCGACGCCAACGACCGCAAGCGCGCGGAAAAAGCCAAGCAGGCGGTGGCGTAAGCAAAGCGGCGAATAGCGAATAGCGAATAGCAAATAGGCCAGCCATATAAACAACGTTCCATTCGCTACTCGCCACTCGCTATTCGCCAAATCGCTATTCGCTACTCACCATTCGCCCCCTAACCATGTCCCTCCCTTCCGAAATCGATGTCGCCATTGTCGGTGCGGGCGCCGCCGGTCTTGGCGCGGCGCGGGCGTTGGAAAACTCCGGCCTTTCCACCATCGTGCTCGAGGCGCGCTACCGACTGGGCGGGCGTGGCCATACGGTTTTGACCGGCCACGGCTATACCGGCATGGAGACGCCTGACATCGTCTTCGACCTCGGCTGCGGCTGGCTGCATTCGGCGGACAAGAATTCCTTCATCCCCATCGCCGAACAACTGAATTTCGAGATCAACAAGGCGCTGCCGCCCTGGCGCGAGCGCGCCTTCGGCAAGGCGTTTCCACAGGCCGAGCGCGACGATTTCATCCGCGCGCTCGACGCCTTCTTTGACCGCGCCGAACAGGCCGCGAAAACCGGCCGCGATGCTCCCGCCAATCTTTGTCTGGAGCCCGGCAACCGCTGGAATCCGATGATCGATGCAATTTCGACCTATGTGAACGGCAGCGAACTCGACCGGGTCTCTATCCTCGACATGGACGCCTATGAGGACACCAACATCAACTGGCGGGTGCGGCGCGGCTACGGCGCGCTGATCGCGGCCTATGGTGCGCGTTGTACGGTTGCACTCAGAACCGAGGTCACTTTGATCGATCATTCCGGCCCGCGCGTGCGGATCGAGACCTCAAAGGGCACGCTTTCGGCCGACAAGGCGATCGTCACGGTGCCGACCAATCTTATTGCCGAGGAATCGATTCGTTTTTACCCGGCGCTGCCATCCAAAGTGGATGCCGCGCGCGGGCTGCCGCTCGGCCTCGCCGACAAGGTGGTGCTGGCGCTGGATGAACCCGAGGCGCTGCCGGTCGACGGCAATCTGCGCGGCGCCACCATGCGCACGGCCATGGGCACCTACCACCTGCGTCCGTTCGGCCAACCCTGCATCGAAGGATTTTTCGGCGGACGCTTTGCGCAAGCCCTCGAAGATGCGGGCGACGGCGCAATCGCGGCGCACAGCATCGACGAGATCGTGGCGTTGCTCGGTTCTGATTTCCGCCGCCGGCTGAAGCCGCTGGCGGAATCGCGCTGGGCCCATGATCCGTTCGCGCGCGGCTCCTATTCGCACGCGCTGCCCGGGCACGCCGGGATGCGCGCCGTGCTCGCCGCCCCCGTCGATGGCCGTCTGTTTTTCGCCGGCGAGGCCACCTCGCCGAATTTTTTCTCCACCGCGCACGGTGCGCGGGACAGCGGGGAACGGGCGGCACGGGAGGTGATGGCGACGCAAACAAAGGGTTAGCCCCGTCATTGCGAGGAGCAAAGCGACGACCCCGCTACGCTCGCTGCGCGAGCTTCGCAGGATAGGAGTCCGCCGAAGCGCATGAGCGCGTAGGCGGAAGCAATCCAGGTTTCTGCGCTGCGGCGCCATGGATTGCTTCGCGGAGCCTGTCATCGGGCGCGCTGTCGTGCGACCCGTTGGCTCGCAATGACGACTCTCCAAAGCGACCACCTACTCCATCACCCTGTCCCTGAACCCCGCATCCGGCACAAAACATTCCTCATACTTCCCGAAAATCTTGTAGCGATTGCGGGCGACGAGATTGTAGACGGCGTCGCGCAGCGGCTTTGGCACCGCGCGCAAGACGCGCACCCAGCCCCAGCCCGGTAGATGGCTGAGCACCATCAGCGCCGCGTCGGATTTGAAAAAGGCGACACCGCCATGGATCACGGCATTGGTGTCGGGGTCTTGCGGGTCGATGCCGAATGCCTGCGCCAGACGCGTGCCGTAAGGCGACTGGATCGCCGTGAAGCGGAAGCGCTTGCTGATGTCGCGCGCCGCGACGAAGCGAACCCAGCGCGAGCAGAACACGCAGACGCCGTCGTAGAGGATCACGTCGTCGTCGGGCCACATCCTGACCGTCATCGTTTCTTGGCGGCGACGGGTCCTGGCGTCCTCAGTGCGCGATCGAGCTCCGCGCTTGCGATTTTGACGCCGGCCTCCGTTTCCGGCAGCCAGTGACCTTCGCTGCCGTACGCCGCCAGCACATGGAAGTCCACTCTTCCGCCGGCCCGACGAAAGGCGTCGGCGAGTTTGCGCGACAGGTCGGGCCAGAAATAACTGTCATTGGCCGGGACCAGCCAGGTCACCGGCACGCGCGCGCCATGGCCGAATTCGCCGGCCGACGCGATCAGCGTATGCGGCGCGCAGACCTGATTGGGGAAATCATTGGCGCGGCCGCCGCGGCCGGCTGAAAACAGCACGATCGCCGCCACCACCGCCGGGTCCTCGCCGGCGAGCGCGAGCGCACCCCAGGCGCCGGCCGAGTGCCCGATCACGACCGCGCCGTCCTTGCGGATGAAGGATTGCCCGCGCAGATAATTCAAAGGCAGAGATATCTCCTCGGCGGTGGCGCGCCCGGCATGCGAATAGTCGGCGTCGTCGCAGCCGCGCTGGTCTTCCAGATATTTGCCGCCGGTGGCGCCATGGCCCGGACGCTCCGGCACCAGCACGGCAAACCCGCGGGCCACCAGCCACGATGCCAGCGCGCGGTATTCGGGCTGCGGCATTTGCGCCCGACGCAGGGTGTTTTGGGTCGAGGCATGCGCAATCAGCGCCAGGCGAAATGGCCCGTCTCCCGGCGGACGAAACAAAATCGCGTGCGCCGCCGGCTCCGGATCGGGCGACGGCACCAGCCATTGCTGCTCACGATTTGGCCCAGCCTCCGCGCCCTGCGGACCGAATCGGCTTTGCGCCACGGCGGCCGGCGCCGAGAGCGCAACCGCAACGAGCAGAACAAAGAACACATTCAATGACGGCATGAACCTGACCCATCGCGGCGACAGATGCGGGGATTCCCGATTCGGCAAGCAGCCTGCTCACGGCGAATCAACCGTGAGCATTGTTTCGTGAAGTCTGTTCTCAAAAAACCCTCGGCAGGCCTGCCCATTCCCTCCAAATCCCGTCGACCGCCGGCCAAATGCGCCCAAAGGCATCGGTCTGTCCATTTTCGGCACAGCCGGGCAGGTAAACTGATGCAGAAAATCCACAGGTTAACCGATAATTAAGGATAGACCTTGAAGACGGCGCGCCGACTTGCTTTGATCGGGCCATGAGCACAACCCTGATCGAGGTTCGACCGGCCAAAGCTGCGGACGCGGCGGCGGTTGCGTCTACCCATGACGAGGCCTGGCGTTCGGCCTATCAGGGCATCATTCCCGGCGCCGAGCTGGAAAAATTGATCAACCGCCGCGGCCCGCAATGGTGGGACAGCGCCATCCGCAAGGGCAGCCGAGTCAGCGTCCTCGTGTTCGGCGACAAGGTCGCCGGTTATGCCAATTACGGCCGGAACCGCGCGCGCAGCCTGCATTTCGAAGGCGAAATTTACGAACTTTATCTGCGGCCCGAATTTCAGGGCCTGGGCTTCGGCCGCCGGCTGTTCACCGCGGCGCGGCGCGACCTGCTGCAGAGCGGGTTGAAGAGCATGGTGATCTGGGCGCTCTCCGACAACGATGCCGCGACGGAATTTTACCGCGCGCTGGGCGGCCGCATGGTGGCGCGCTCCTCGGAGAAATTCGGGCCGAAGTCGCTCGACAAGGTCGCCTTCGCCTGGACCAACTGATTCGGGTTGTCATTGCCGGGCAAAAGCGCAAAGCGCGTCTTCGCGCTAGATGACCCGGCAATCCATCATCTTTGAGAGTACGATGGATACGCGGGTCAAGCCCGCGTAAGACGATTGCGCCAATCTCG
The DNA here is from genome assembly GCA_035308285.1 of Bradyrhizobium sp. Lineage (GTDB taxonomy): Bacteria > Pseudomonadota > Alphaproteobacteria > Rhizobiales > Xanthobacteraceae > Bradyrhizobium. The sequence goes on from DATGGY010000188.1 coordinate 32,314, forward strand.
CTACTGCGGAGCCATCCATGCGCATTGACGCCATCTCGATCGGGATCGATCCGCCGCGTGAGGTCAATGTCATCATCGAAGTGCCGGTCGGCGGCGAGCCGATCAAATATGAGTTGGACAAGGAGGCCGGCACGCTGGTCGTCGACCGGTTCCTCTATACCGCGATGCGCTACCCCGGCAATTACGGCTTCATTCCGCACACGCTCTCCAATGACGGCGACCCTTGCGACGTGCTGGTCGCCAACACCCGCGCGATCGTCCCCGGAGCGGTGATGAGCGTGCGGCCGGTCGGCGTGCTCTTGATGGAAGACGAGGCCGGCGGAGACGAGAAGATCATCGCCGTGCCGGCCTCGAAGCTGACCCAGCGCTACGACAAGGTGAAAACCTACAGCGACCTGCCGGAGATCACACTGCAGCAGATCCAGCATTTCTTCGAGCACTACAAGGACCTCGAACCCAGGAAATGGGTGAAGGTGCTGCGCTGGGGCGACGCTGAGGACGCGCACCAACTGATCGCCGAAGCCATCGCGCGGGCGAGCGGGAAATAGCGCGCACCGTTCCCCGGACGCTGCGCAGCACCAAGAGCGCGTTTACGCGCGTCTTCGACGCGCTATGGTGATGCGCTGCAGATCCGGGGTCCATCCCGAGACTCGTGTCCCATGGGTCCCGGCTCTGCGGAGCAGCGTGAAGAACGCTGCACCGCGTCCGGGACACGTGGTCGTCTGCGGGTCTACACCCCAGGCTTCGGCAATCCGTGAATCGCGCAGGCCGCGCGCAGCGTGTTGACCAGAAGACAGGCTACCGTCATCTGGCCGACGCCGCCGGGCACCGGCGTGATCGCGCCGGCCACTTGCGAGACCTCGGCAAAGGCGACATCGCCGACCAGCCTGGTCTTGCCGTCGGCGCCGGTGAAGCGGTTGATGCCGACATCGATCACGGTCGCGCCCGGCTTGATCCAGTCGCCGCGCACCATCTCGGCCTTTCCCACGGCCGCATAGACCAGGTCGGCGCGCGCGCACAATTGCGGCAAGCTTCGCGAGCGCGAATGTGCAATGGTCACGGTGGCATTCTCGTTGAGCAGCAATTGCAACAGCGGACGCCCGACCAGATTGGAGCGGCCGATCACGATCGCATTCATGCCTTCGAGCGAGGCGTGCACGCTCTTGGTCAGGATGATGCAGCCGAGCGGCGTGCAGGGCGATAACGCTGCAAACCCACCGGCAAGCCTGCCGGCATTGTTCGGATGCAGCCCATCGATGTCTTTCGCGGGATCAATGGCGTTGATGACGGTTTCGGTATGAAGCGATTTGGGCAGCGGCAATTGCACCAGAATGCCGTGCACCAGCGGATCGCGGTTGAGCCGCGCGATCAGCGAAAGCAATTCGGCTTGCGCGACGTCGGCCGGCAACACATGCTCGAACGAGGCCATGCCGGCTTCCTGCGTCTGCTTTTGCTTGCTGCGGACATAGACCTGGCTTGCCGGATCGTCGCCGACCAATACCACCGCAAGGCCCGGCACCAGCCCGCTCTCGCGCTTCACCCGCGCAACCTCAAGGGCCGTGCGGGCGCGAAGCTCAGTGGCGATGCGCTTTCCATCGATGATCCGGGCGGTCATGTCCTTGCCAATCCCTCGATTACTCCGGCTTCGCTGCGGTCAGCTCTCGCAAGGTCTCGCTGAGCCTCGCGCCATCGCCGTCGACCGCGACTTGCTTGAGGCGGGACGTCGCACCCGACAGGATGTGCACCCTGGCCTTGGGCACACCGAGTGCGCTGGCCAACAATTCCGTCACCGCGCGGTTGGCCTCGCCGCCGTCGGCGATGGCGCGGACCCGCACCTTGACCACGGACCGGCCGTCGGCAAGCGTTTCAACGCCGTCGATATTGTCCCGTCCGCCGCGCGGGGTTACCCGCAGCGCGACACTGATGCCTTGGGTGGAGGTGCGCCAAGCATCAGCCATTTGCGCACGCGGTCAGAAGACGCTCGGGTAGATGTAATAGGTGATTACACGCTGAATGAACATGATGATCAGGATCAGGATGATCGGCGAGATATCGAGCCCGCCCAGATTGGGCATGAAGGAGCGGATCGGCGCAAGCAGCGGCTCGGTGATCCGATAGAGAAATTCCGCCACCGCCGAGACGAACTGGTTGCGCGTGTTCACGACATTGAACGCGATCAGCCAGGACAGGATGGCCGCGGCAATCAGCAGCCAGACATAGAGATCGAGAACGATGAGAACGATGTCGAGAACGGCACGCATGGCGGGGCTGCTCGCAAGGCTTCAGGTCGCGGATTGGACCTTCCGCTAAATATCGGTTCCCTCCCGTGCAAACAAGGGAAGTTCCTGCCAAAAGCCCCGAAAAACAACGATTTCGCTGTTCTTGACTTGACGTTGGCGCGGACTGTAAATGACGGCGATTGTTGGCCGTCCCAACTTAGAGGCGGCCGCGATGGGGCCATAGCTCAGCTGGGAGAGCGCGTCGTTCGCAATGACGAGGTCGGCGGTTCGATCCCGCCTGGCTCCACCACGCTTCGCCCTTCGGGCTTCGCGTGGCGCAGCCACGTGATGACTGAAGGACGAAGCGTGGTGCCCGGCGTAGCCCGATAGGGCGAAGACGGGCTTTCGCAAATCATCCATGACTGCTACTTCCTCTTAGTCGCCCGCGATCCCTTCGCCCGCGCCAGATAATCCCTTGTCTCCACCCGCTCGGTCAGCCATCCGCTCCAGCGCCGGAACACCTTTGCCATGCGCTCGGGCGCAACACCTAACTGCGCCATCGCCACGCCGCCATTGACGGACTCGCGGTACTCCGCGATCAGGCCGTCGCGCAGGATGAACCGACTGATGCCGTCGATCACGACGCGGCGGCCTTCGAACTCGGGGATTTTCGAAGTGAAGCTCGACAGCGACCACGCATAACCTTGCTCGCCATCGCATACCGGATCGAACATCTCCCAGCGATAATCGGCGGCGTCGCGATGAAACAGATCAGCCAGCATATGCGCGATGTCGGCGCGACCCCGATGGGCGCCATAGATGTAATCGAAATAAACCGCGTCCTCAGTGAAATGCCGGGCAAAGCGCGCGCCGTCGCCCGATTCCGCCGAGCGCGTGAACGCATCCAATAGCTGCGCAAACTCTTCCCCGGTCATGCCGCCATCCCGCGCTATCCGCAGCCGATGCTAGCACATCCGAAAATCTGAGGGGACTTCGGAAACGCCCGCAAGCGACACGCTATTCCGCGGCTTGCGCCATCACTGAAGCCGGCATGCGGCGCAGCCAGCCATCGAGAAACCGCTGCAGCCAGGCGCGCTCGGCCACGTCATAACACGCGCGACCTTCGAAATGCTCATGCCGCGGGCACGCGCCCGGCAATTCGAGCCGCCCAGCGCCGCGCGTCGTCCAGCGGCACATCAGCGCGTAAGTCACGTCGGGATGAAATTGTACGCCGAGGGAATTTCCGGACCGAAAGGCCTGCACCGGAAAGTCGTCGCCTTCCGCCAGCAATTCGGTGCCGGTGGGCAGTTCGAATCCCTCGCGATGCCAATGGTAGACCTGGTCGGGCCAAGGCGCGCAAATCTTCAAACCTAAAGCCGTAGGACGGATCGGATAATAACCGGCTTCGACATGCCCTTGCGGATGCGGCGCCACGCGGGCACCGAGGTGCATCGCGAGCATCTGCGCGCCGAGACAAATCCCCAGAAATGGCCGCTGCTCGCTTAAGGGAACGCCGATCCAGTCGATCTCCCGGCGAATGTAATCATCCGGATCGTTGGCGCTCATCGGTCCGCCGAAAATCACGGCGCCCGCATGGCCCCCCAACGTTTTCGGCAGCGCGTCGCCAAAGCGCGGACGCCTGATGTCCAGGGCGTGTCCGAGCGTCCGCAGCGCATTGCCGATCCGGCCGGGGCTCGAGGTTTCCTGATGCAGAACGACCAGTACCGGCAAGGGCGATACGTCGATCGCTTGAGCTCCGCCGACGGCAGTGGCGGCGTCGGCAAGGAGGTGCCGCGAGGTTGCAGCACTGATTTTAGCGGCGAGAGAGGACATCGACCTTTCTTTTCGCGGCCATCAAGCCGGAGATGATACCTAAGCGATTGTTAATTTCCGGTGAGTTGATATCCGCCAAGAAGCAAACCCCGGGCCAGGCGCGCCTTACAAAAAGCGGCCCTTCAACGCTTTCGCAGCTGAAAGCGGGCGACGGCCCACAGGATGAACCCGCGCGGAAACAGCCGCAGCATCGGCGGCACGATCTTGATGCCAAAGCCGGGCAGCACCATCCGCTTGTCGTCCATCAGCCCGCGATAGGCGGCCTTCGCCACGTCGGCGGCGGAAACATTGAGGACTGCGGAATCAAAACCGGGTTCGAACCCGGCGCGCACCTGAAATTCGGAAGGGACCGGCCCCGGACAAAGCACGGTCACGCGCACGCCGCGGGGGGCAAGCTCGGCGCGCAGCGCTTCGCTGAACGACACCACATAGGCCTTGGAGGCGTAATAGATCGCCATGCCGGGCCCCGGCAGAAATCCGGCGACGGATCCGACATTGAGAATGCCGCCGCGGTTGCGGATCAACGAATCGGAAAACCGCAGCGACAGGTCGGTCAAAGCGCGAATATTGACCGCGACGATGCCGAGTTGCTCGGCGCGATCGAGGTCGACGGCATTGCCGAACAAGCCGAACCCGGCATTGTTGACGACATATTCGACCTCGACGCCCGCGGCGGTGAGCGCGGCGGCGATCTTGTCCCCGGAATCGGATTGCTCGAGATCGCAGGGAATGAGGATCGGCGGGTGCCCGCCTTTAAGCGGCGGAGCGGCCAGTTCGGACGACAGGGCCGTCAGGCGATCGGCCCGGCGCGCCACCAGCGCCAGGCGATGGCCGTTGGCCGCAAAGACACGCGCCAATTCGGCACCTATCCCCGCTGAGGCACCGGTAATCAGCGTCACCCGCTCAGTCACGATTCAAAGCTCGTAAGAAAGTTGCACTAGATCCTTCGACGCGAGCATACGCCTTAGGCGGGATGCGGGCCGCCTGCAAGTCTTTCGGCGGTGTCGGACCCCGAATGTCGGGAATTAGGCAGCCGTTATCGGGGCCCGCCCGCTCGTTGCGGCGCCGCATCGGGCACATTAAGATTTTTTTATGTAACTGCTGCGCGATTGGGCAGCGTTCGATGCCGCGGCAGAGACGATCTCGCTGCCTTCTAGCTGCCCTGGACCGCGGGATGTCTGGCAGCGACGCGGTGTTTGAGGTCGATCCGGTCACGGGAGGACACCCCGAGCAGGTCGGCGGCGCGCCAGACCACGTTGTCCTCGAACTCGCTGACCTGACCGTCGGCGTAAACCAGCTCCCACATCATCTCGACGATACGCAACCGGCCCGCCTCATTGACCGAGCGCATGATAACGCTGGTGAAATGATAGAGATCGACCGCCTCGCCTTCGACCAGCATCGCCGAGGCGATCAATTTGTCGGCCGTCCCCGGATCAAGCCCGAAGCGGCTCTCGATCAGGCTATGAAGCTTGCGCCTTTCGACTTCGGATGGTTCGCCGTCCAGCGAAATGACATGCACGAGCAACGCGGTGGCGGCGAGACGATACCCGGTATCGTCAAAGTCGCGCGGCGCGTGCGCAGTAGGAGAAATAACATCGGCGATGAATTGGCGTAATCCGTCGAGCATCATTTCCTGCCGAAAGCCTAAGTGAATCCTGCCGCCGCGTTTGACGGCTTGAAGCGATATATGGGCTGGAAATTAGACACGCGCAATCGGCAGCCGTCGCGCCTTCGCATTACGGATCGTCAATCTCGGGTTTCAGGGTATCTCGTACACCAGGACCTTGTCCGCGATCCCCCGCAGCGCCGCCTGTTTCTGGATCGGGGTTATCGCTTCCTTTTCCAGAACGGCTGCGACCGCAGGTGCATCGATCACGCCTCCGGTGACATGAATGGCCTGCGAGGTCGCCAAGCCCTGCACGCGCGCGGCGATGTTGACGGTTTGGCCAAAATAATCCTGCCGCTCGTTGAGCATGACCGCCAGGCAAGGCCCCTCGTGAATGCCGATCTTGACCACGAGGTCGTCGGTCCCGCGCTCGACATTGAGCGCGTCCATGGCCGCGCGCATCCGAAGGCCCGCGACAATCGCGTGCTCAGGCCTGACGAAGGTTGCCATCACGGCATCGCCGATCGTCTTCACCACGGCGCCCCTCTCCGAAGCGATGATCTGCAGCAGCGCCTGGAAATGCGCCCGGACCAGATCGAACGCGGCGAGATCGCCAACGCGCTCATAGAGCGCGGTCGATCCCTTGAGGTCGGTGAACAGGAACGTCAGCGAGGTGATCTTGAGGCGTTGGTCGATGTGGAGATTGTCGGCCTTGAACACGTCGCGGAAGGTCTGGTTGGAGAGCATCCGCTTGGCGGTAAGAAATGGCCGGCGCTTGCCGAGCAGGCCATGAAGCGTATCCGCCGCGACAAAGATGGTGGGCAGCGTGCGCACGCCGGCCTGATTATCGAGCGACAGCCGCAACGGACCGGGACGCAAGGTGATTGAGCCGGTCGGCGGGTGCGCCTTGGTGTAGATCAGCGAAAGCTGCTGCCGCTCCTTGGTTGGCTCGCCCTGCACGTCGATGAAATGCGCCGAGTGCGTCACCGGCTCGAACGCGATGATGAATTGCGGCGGCAATTGCAGAGACAGCACGGCGCGCTCGCCGGCGGGCAATTCCAGCGCATCCAGCGCCACTTCCTCGGTCAGCGATTCAAAGTTGGAC
>DATGGY010000189.1:0-11566 GCA_035308285.1 Bradyrhizobium sp.
CTGCGGCGTCGGGATCGACGCGTTCGGGTCGCCCATCGGCGCCGCCACGATCGAGCCGCCCTTGATGATGCATTCGGGCTTGACGCCGAAGAAAGCCGGCTGCCACAGCACGAGATCGGCGAGCTTGCCCTTTTCGACCGAGCCGATCAGCTTCGAGACGCCGTGCGCGATCGCGGGATTGATGGTGTATTTGGCGATGTAGCGTTTGACGCGGAAATTGTCGTTGTTGCCTTTGTCTTGCGGCAACGCACCGCGCTGCTTCTTCATCTTGTCGGCGGTCTGCCAGGTACGGATGATGACCTCGCCGAGCCGGCCCATCGCCTGCGAATCCGAGGACATCATCGACAGCGCGCCGAGATCGTGCAAAATGTCTTCCGCGGCGATCGTCTCCTTGCGGATACGGCTTTCGGCAAACGCCAGATCTTCGGCAATCGAGGGATCGAGATGATGGCACACCATCAGCATGTCGAGATGCTCGTCGATGGTGTTGCGGGTGAACGGGCGCGTCGGGTTGGTCGAGGACGGCAGCACGTTCTTCAAACCCGCGATCTTGATGATGTCCGGCGCATGGCCGCCGCCGGCGCCTTCAGTATGGAAAGCGTGGATGGTGCGGCCCTTGAACGCCTTAATTGTGTCCTCGACGAAGCCGGATTCGTTGAGCGTATCCGAATGCAGCATCACCTGGACGTCGTAGTCGTCGGCAACCGCAAGGCAGTTGTCGATCGCGGCAGGCGTGGTGCCCCAATCCTCGTGCAGCTTGAGCGCACAGGCGCCGGCCTTGATCATCTCCACCAAAGACGCCGGGCGCGAGGCATTGCCCTTGCCGGAAATGCCAAGGTTGACCGGAAACGCGTCGAACGACTGGATCATCCGCGCGATATGCCAGGGGCCCGGCGTACAGGTGGTCGCATAAGTGCCGTGCGAGGGCCCGGTGCCGCCGCCCAGCATCGACGTAACGCCGGACATCAATGCATGCTCGATCTGCTGCGGGCAGATGAAATGGATGTGGCTGTCGAAGCCGCCGGCGGTGAGAATCTTTCCTTCGCCCGCGATGATGTCGGTGCCCGGGCCGATGACGATGGTCACGCCGGGCTGGATATCGGGATTGCCCGCCTTGCCGATGGCGCTGATCATGCCTTCCTTGATGGCGACGTCGGCCTTCACGATGCCCCAGTGATCGACGATCAGCGCATTGGTGATGACGGTATCGACCGCGCCCTGCTTGTTGGTGACCTGCGACTGACCCATGCCGTCGCGGATCACCTTGCCGCCGCCGAATTTCACTTCCTCGCCGTAGGTCGTAAGGTCCTTTTCGACCTCGATGATGAGGTCGGTATCGGCGAGCCGCACCCGGTCGCCGGCGGTCGGCCCGAACATGTCGGCATAGACGGAACGTTTGATTTTCACGGACATGATTTGGCCCCGACTGCTTCGAACATGATCACAGCTTCCCCATCACATCGCCACGAAAGCCGTAGACGGTGCGCTTGCCCGCAAGCGCCACGAGCTGCACCTGGCGCGCTTGCCCCGGTTCGAACCGTACCGCCGTGCCGGCCGCGATATCGAGCCGCATGCCGCGCGCTTTTTTGCGGTCGAATTTCAGCGCCGGGTTGGTTTCGAAGAAATGGTAGTGCGAGCCGACCTGGATCGGACGGTCGCCCGAATTGGCAACCGTCAGCGTTACCGTCTTGCGGCCGGCATTGAGGTCGATCTCGCCGTCCTTGATGAAGAGTTCACCGGGGATCATTTTATCTTTCTCCGTCACTTCTGGATTCCGGGTCCGCCGCCATCCAGGTCGGCTGTTGCCGACTTGGACCAATCATACTGCCGAACTCGGGTAAACCCGAGTCCGGTTGGCGCCGTCTCGGAATGACTGGCGTCATCTGATCGGCTCGTGCACGGTGACCAGTTTGGTGCCGTCGGGAAACGTCGCTTCCACCTGGATGTCGTGGATCATCTCGGCAATGCCCGGCATCACCTGGGCGCGGGTCAAGACTTGCGCGCCGGCCTGCATCAACTCGGCCACGGTGCGGCCGTCGCGCGCGCCCTCGACGATGAAGTCCGAAATGATGGCGACGGCCTCGGGATGGTTGAGCTTGACGCCGCGCTCGAGCCGGCGTCGCGCCACCATGGCCGCCATTGAAATCAGCAGCTTGTCCTTTTCGCGGGGAGACAGATTCATGCGAGCACTCTGATTGATCTGAGCCGATCTGGTTGAGCCGACATTCTGGTTGAGTCGAAGGTAATTGAGCCAATCCTGGTTGAGCCGCTTCTAATTGAGCCAGAGTCGCGGCAACGCCGAGCCGCTGGCGCGGCCGAGCACCGCCATCATATCGGCGCGAAGCTGGCCCGCATCTTGGGCACAGAAGCGCGCCATTGCAAACCCATTCCAACAGGAGATGCCGACCTCACCGCCAAGCGATTTCGCGCCTTCGCGAACCCGCTCGACCAGCGCTTCGTCGCCGGGGACAATCAGCGCGGTACCGATCGCAGCACCTCCTTTGGCGATCGCGGGCTTTGCGAGCTTTTCGCCGATATCGCCATCGAGACGGACGTTTTCGGCGAACACCAGCCGGCCCGCCCGGCGCAGCCGCCAACGGTCGACGAATTCCCCCCGCTTCATTCGCTCACCCATCGCTGCACGGCCGAATACCGCGATTTCACACAAGAGGAGCGAGGCGCCATCCGCCAGATCAATATCAAACTGCCGTTGCACCCGCGCGCGGTCGAACAGAATGGTTTCCTGCGGCAGCCAGGCAAGGTGCGAGCGGGATTCTGCTTTCAGGACAATGTGGAGGCGCGCGGCGGGGCCCTCGGCCCGGTAGATTTTTTCCGCCGCCGCCGTCGTCACGGTGAGCCGCGACCCCTCGCCGGTGGCAATGCCGATGTCAAACCGATCGCCGCCGGCAATTCCGCCCGCGGTATTGACGAAGACCGCCGACAGGCCTTCGGCCTCGGGCGAGGGAAAACGCACGCGCAGCGAGCCAGATTCATGGAGATGGCGGCGGCGGGTGACGCCATCGACCCGATGCACGTCAAAGCGCACCGCGCCCTGAGCGCGGTTGGCCGCGAAAATCGCCGAAGTCGTGCTCGCGCTATCGGTCCGCATTGGCTCCAGCTCATTTTCAAAAACGGGCGCAACCGGTGTCGGTCGCGTCAGAAGTCAGTTACAGGGCCATCTGTCGGCTGATCTCGCCCGCATCGAGGTTGCTGCGGTCGCAGGAATACTTCACAGCGCCCCTGTCCATGACGGCGAAATTGTCGCCGAGCTCGCAGGCAAAGTCGAGATATTGTTCGACCAGAACGATCGCGATATTGCCGAGACTGCGCAAATAAGTAATCGCCCGCCCGATGTCCTTGATGATCGACGGCTGGATGCCCTCGGTCGGCTCGTCCAGCAGCAGCAACCTTGGCCGCATGACGAGCGCCCGGCCGATCGCGAGCTGCTGCTGCTGGCCGCCGGAAAGATCGCCGCCGCGGCGGCCGAGCATCGATTCCAGCACGGGGAATAGCGAAAATACGTCATCGGGGATATTGCGGTCCTGGCGCTTCAAGGGGCCAAAGCCGGTCTTGAGATTTTCCTCCACCGTCAACAACGGAAAGATCTCCCGCCCTTGCGGCACAAGGCCGATACCCTTGCGTGCCCGCTCATACGGCTTCAAGCCGGTGATGTCGGCGCCGTCAAACGTGATCGATCCGCCGGAAATCGGATATTGCCCAATCATCGCGCGCAGCAGGCTGGTCTTGCCGACGCCGTTGCGGCCGAGCACGCAAGTCACCTTGCCCGGCTCGGCCGACAGCGACACGCCGCGCAGTGCCTGGGCCGCGCCGTAATAAAGGCTGATGTCCTTGACCTCGAGCATGCGACACGTCCTTAAGAGGGCGAGTGGCGAATGGCGAGTAGCGAATAGTTAGAAAAAACCATCTTCCCACTCGCTATTCGCTACTCGCCATTCGCCTATCGCCCCAAATACACTTCAACAACACGCTCATTGGCCGAGACCTGGTCGATGGTTCCCTCGGCGAGCACGGTGCCTTCGTGCAGGCACGTCACCTTGACGCCGAGTTCGCGTACAAAAGCCATGTCGTGCTCGACGACCATGACGGTTTTGTCCTTGTTGATTTGCTTCAGAAGCTCGGCGGTCTGGTGGGTTTCTACATCGGTCATTCCCGCGACCGGCTCGTCCACCAGCAGCAATTTCGGATCTTGCGCGAGCAGCATGCCGATCTCGAGCCATTGCTTCTGGCCGTGCGACAGGCTTCCCGCAAGCCGGTTGCGCGCGTCGGCCAGTCGGATGGTTTCCAGCACCCGCTGGATGCGCTCGGTTTCGGGCCTCGCCTCGCGCCAGAACAAGGTGCCCTTCACGCCGTGGTCGACATTGAGCGCCAGCAGCAGATTGTCCTCGATGGTCTGGCTCTCGAACACCGTCGGCTTCTGGAATTTACGGCCGATCCCCAGTTCAGCTATCCGCGTCTCGTCGAGCCTTGTGAGATCGGTTATGCCGTCGAACAAGACGGTGCCTTCGTCGGGCCTGGTCTTGCCGGTGATAATATCCATCATCGTGGTCTTGCCGGCACCGTTGGGGCCGATGATGGCGCGCATTTCGCCGGGCTCGAGCGCGAGCGACAGGTTGTTGATGGCATGAAAGCCATCGAACGAGACATGCACGCCGTCGAGATAGAGCAGCGCAGAGGTTGCCCGGCTATCCATGACGTTCATTCGTCTACTCCGCCATATCCGGTTCGCTAACGCCGTCTTCGCGCGCGGCGCTCTCCGCATTGTCCGATGGGCGCTTGTCCTTCCACGGCTCCCACCATGAATTGAAGGTACCGACGATGCCCCTGGGCAACAGCAGCGTCACCAGAATAAACAAGGCGCCGAGCATGAACAGCCAGTAAGGCGCCAGCGGACCCGACGTAAAATAGGTCTTGGCGTAGTTGACGACGACCGCCCCAAGTGCTGCGCCGATCAGCGTACCGCGGCCGCCGACGGCCACCCAGATCACTGCTTCGATGGAGTTTCCGGGCGCAAACTCGCTTGGATTGATGATACCGACCTGCGGCACATAGAGCGCGCCGGCGACGCCGGCCATGCAGGCCGACAGGGTGAAGACGAACAATTTGTAAGATTCGACGCGATAACCGAGAAAGCGCGTGCGGGATTCGGCGTCGCGAATCGCAATCAACACCTTGCCGAGTTTTGAGGTGACCACGGCGCGGCAGATCAGGAAGCCGATAATCAGCGCCAGACAGCTCAGCGCAAACAAGGCCGCACGCGTGCCGTCCGCCTGCACGTTAAATCCCAAAATATCCTTGAAGTCGGTCAGGCCGTTGTTGCCGCCGAAACCGAAATCGTTGCGGAAGAAAGCGAGCAGCAGGGCGTAGGTCATCGCCTGGGTGATGATGGAGAGATAGACGCCGGTGACGCGGGAGCGGAAAGCCAGCCAGCCGAAGCAGAAGGCCAGCAAGCCCGGCACGAGCACGACCATCAGGGCGGCGAACCAGAACATATCGAAGCCGTGCCAGTACCACGGCAGTTTCGGATAGTTCAAGAACACCATGAAGTCGGGCAGGATCGGATTGCCGTAGACGCCGCGGCTGCCGATCTGGCGCATCAGATACATGCCCATGGCGTAGCCGCCGAGCGCGAAGAAGGCGCCATGGCCGAGCGAAAGGATGCCGCAATAGCCCCAGATCAGGTCGATGGCGAGCGCCAGGGTGGCGTAGCAGGCATATTTGCCAAACAGCGCGACCAGATAGGTCGGCACTTGCAGCATCGAGCCGGACGGCAACAGCAGGTTCGACAGCGGGATCAGCACGCCGCAGGCGGCCACCACGATCAGGAACAGGATCGCGCCGCGATCCAGCGAGCGTGTAAGCACGTGTAGCATCATGCTTCCACCGCCCGCCCCTTGAGCGCAAACAGGCCACGCGGGCGCTTCTGGATGAACAGGATGATCAGCACCAGAATGGCGATCTTGCCGAGCACGGCGCCGGCCACCGGCTCCAGGAACTTGTTGGCGATGCCAAGCGTAAAGGCACCAACCAAAGTGCCCCACAGATTGCCGACGCCGCCGAACACCACGACCATGAAGGAATCGATGATGTAGCTCTGGCCGAGATTTGGGCTGACATTGTCGATCTGCGACAGCGCGACGCCTGCGATCCCGGCGATGCCCGAGCCAAGCCCGAAGGTCAATGCATCGACGCGCGAGGTGGCGATCCCCATCGATGCCGCCATGCGGCGGTTCTGCGTCACCGCGCGCATCTCCAGACCAAGCGCGGTATAGCGCAACATCGCCAGCAGGATCACGAACACGGCCATGGTGAAGCAGAGTATCCACAGCCGATTATAGGTGATCGTGATCTGTCCGAGCTCGAAGGCACCGCTCATCCAAGATGGATTGCCGACTTCGCGGTTGGTGGGACCGAAGGCGGTCCGTACCGCCTGCTGCAGCACCAGCGAGATGCCCCAGGTCGCGAGCAAGGTCTCCAGCGGACGGCCGTAGAGGAAACGGATAATCGAGCGCTCGATCAGCACGCCAACCGCCCCGGCAACGACGAAGGCGAGCGGCACGGCGATCAACAGCGAATAATCGAACAGGCCGGGATAGCTGGTGCGAATGATTTCCTGCACCACGAAGGTGGTGTAGGCCCCCAACATCACCATTTCGCCATGGGCCATGTTGATCACGCCCATGACGCCAAAGGTGATGGCAAGACCGATCGCGGCGAGCAGCAGCACCGAACCGAGCGAAAGGCCATACCAGGCATTCTGCACCGCCGACCACAGCGCAAGATTGCTCTGAATGGCCGACGTCGCGCCGGCCGCGGCACGCGCGATGGCGGGCGGCTGTTCTCCACTCAGGCCGGTCAGCAGCGCCAATGCTTCCTGGTCGCCGCGCGCCTTGATGGTCGCGATGGCTTCGAGCTTCTCGGCATCGGTGGCATCGGCTTTGAAGAGCAGGATGGCGGCGCGCGCCTCGGTAAAGGCGAGCTTCGCGGCCTTGTTGGTCTCTTTCTGCAACGCGCCGTCGACGACCGGCAGCATCGACTCGTCATGGGTCTTGAAAACCGATTGTGCGGCCGCGATCCGCTTGGCGGGGTCCGGCGACAGGAGGGTCAGGCCGCCGAGCGCGGCCTCGACGGTACGGCGCAGGCGGTTGTTGAGGCGGACCTCGGCGGCGTTGTCCGGCAGCTTGTCGACGACCGCGCCGGTTGCGGCGTCGATGATCTTGCCGTCCTCCTGGGTGACATAGACTTTCTTGGTGTCGGGATCGGCCGAAAGCCGGCCGTCCCGGAGCGCGCTGATGATGGTAAAGGCGAGTGAATTGCCTGAGGCCGCAACGATGCCGATTGCCTCGTCGGTATCGGAAAACTCGTCATTGGCGAATTTGGCGACCGCATCCTCGAATGGGCCAGCCAATGCTGGCAGGGCGAAAGCGGCGATCAAACAGACTGAGAGAACAAGCGCGCGAAGACGGTCAAAAACATTGGCGGCCACTGGACGACCCCGGCGGAAATAGACGGAAGGCGGAGACATCGCCGCCTTCCAGGTCTCGTGGATTGGATTCCCCAAGCCTAGCATGATCGTGGGGCAAACGCTTTCGCGTTTGCCCCATTTTTCGCGATCACGCCTCGGGAATCAGGAACCCTGGCCACCGCATTTGTTGGTCTTGGTGTTGTAGTTGCCGCACTTCTTGCCGACCCAGTCGCCGATCAGGTCCTTGGAGCCCTCGAGCTCCTTCGACCAGGCATCGCCGGCTACCAGGCCAGGGGTCTTCCACACCACGTCGAACTGGCCGTTACCCTTGATTTCGCCGATGAACACCGGCTTGGTGATGTGGTGGTTCGGGAGCATCTTCGAGATGCCGCCGGTCAGGTTTGGCGCCTCGATGCCGGGCAGTGCGTCGATCACCTTGTCCGGATCGGTCGACTTCACCTTCTCGACCGCCTTGACCCACATGGCGAAGCCGATGACGTGAGCTTCCATCGGATCGTTGGTCACGCGCTTGGGATTCTTGGTGTAGGCCTGCCAATCCTTGATGAACTTCTCGTTGGCCGGCGTCTTGATCGACTCGAAGTAGTTCCAGGCGGCTAGATGGCCGACCAGCGGCTTGGTGTCGATGCCGGCGAGCTCTTCTTCACCCACCGAGAACGCGACCACCGGAATGTCGGTCGCCTTGATGCCCTGGTTGCCGAGCTCCTTGTAGAAAGGAACGTTGGCGTCGCCGTTGATGGTGGAAACCACCGCGGTCTTCTTGCCGGCCGAGCCAAACGCCTTGATCTTGGAAACTTCGGTCTGCCAGTCGGAGAAGCCGAAGGGCGTGTAGTTGATCATGATGTCTCCCGGAGCAACCCCCTTGGACTTGAGGTAGGCTTCCAGGATCTTGTTGGTGGTGCGCGGATAGACGTAGTCGGTGCCTTCCAGCACCCAGCGCTTCACCTTTTCGTCCTTCATCAGGTAGTCGACAGCCGGGATCGCCTGCTGGTTCGGCGCGGCTCCCGTGTAGAATACGTTGCGCTCGCTCTCCTCACCCTCGTACTGCACCGGATAGAACAGGATGCTGTTGAGCTCCTTGAACACCGGGAGCACGGATTTGCGCGAGACCGAGGTCCAGCAGCCGAACACGACGGCGACCTTGTCCTTGGTGATCAGCTCGCGCGCCTTTTCGGCAAACAGCGGCCAGTTCGAAGCGGGGTCGACGACGACAGCCTCGAGCTTCTTGCCGAGCAGGCCGCCCTTCTTGTTCTGCTCGTCGATCAGAAACAGAACCGTATCCTTCAGCGTGGTTTCGCTGATGGCCATGGTGCCGGAGAGCGAGTGAAGTACGCCGACCTTGATGGTGTCGTCGGCTGCTTTCGCGTTAGAGAACGCGGCCAGGCCGAAGACCAGCCCGGCGGTCGCCGCTAACCAGCGACGGCGGCTCGGTGCCGCCAAGTCGTGAGTAAGTTGTGTAAGCATGGATTGTCATCTCCCTGACGCAGGCGTGAAACGCTGCGAACGGCCCCACGGCCGCCTGCGTTAACGCAATCGCAAGAACCATGCCACGGTGGCTCAGTGAGTTAAGCGAATGGCATCGTTGAAGAATCCGACGCCTTGGGTTCGCGAAGCCAAGCTTTTGCCTAATATTTGGGCGAAAAAAATGTATGCTTGGCTTGCAATGTGACTAATTCATAAGCAGATACAGCAAAGAAGTAGATTTGTGGCACAAATATTTGGCATGTGATGTCCGCCGACCCGGTATGGGGCAATTAAGCCTTTGCAGATGTTCAGGGCGATCCAAGGGACGGGTTGCCGATTCACCTTGAAAGCGCCGCGTTCGTGTTCCATATGAGCGGCACGATCCCGGAAATCATCGGGTCACCGCGAGCCGCGTGTTCTGATCCCGTCCAACGGTTTCTGGCTTGCCCCTTCAGCTAACCAAATCCGATGCCCCAAACACGCGGGTGTCTTGAGACATCTCGCGCGCGCCTGACCATGACGTCGGGCGCCTGCCTTTTACAATGGAAAGTACCCACCTTTTGACCTCCTTTCAGGATTTCGGCCTCGCCGATCCCATTTCACGTGCGCTTAGGGAAGAGAACTACCTGACGCCCACGCCCATCCAGGCTCAAACCATCCCCCTTGCGCTCGCCGGCCGTGACGTGGTCGGCATCGCCCAGACTGGTACCGGCAAGACCGCGGCATTCGCGCTGCCGATCCTGCACCGCATTCTGGAAAACCGCACCAAGCCGCAGCCGAAGACCTGCCGCGTGCTGGTGCTCAGCCCGACACGGGAATTGTCGGGGCAGATTCTCGACAGTTTCAACGCCTATGGCCGCCACATCCGCCTCACCTCGGCGCTGGCGATCGGCGGCGTCCCGATGGGACGTCAGGTCCGCTCGATCATGCAAGGGGTCGAGGTCCTGGTGGCCACGCCCGGCCGTCTGCTCGATCTCGTGCAGAGCAACGGCCTGAAGCTTGGTCACGTCGAGTTCCTCGTGCTCGACGAGGCCGACCGCATGCTCGACATGGGCTTCATCAACGACATCCGGAAGATCGTCGCCAAATTGCCGGTCCGGCGGCAGACGTTGTTCTTCTCGGCAACCATGCCCAAGGACATCGCCGAACTCGCCGAAGCGATGCTGCGCGCCCCGGCAAGGGTGGCCGTGACGCCGGTCGCCTCGACAGTCGAGCGCATCACCCAGCGGATCATCCAGGTCGATCATTCCTCAAAACCCGCCTGGCTCGCCCAGCTTTTGAAGCAGGAAACGGTCGATCGCGTGCTGGTCTTTACCCGCACCAAACATGGCGCGGACAAGGTGGTGAAGGGCCTTGCGCGCGCCGGCATCAGAGCCGACGCGATCCACGGCAACAAGTCGCAAAACCATCGCGAGCGGGTGCTGGCGGCGTTCCGCGCCGGCGAAATCCGCACGCTGGTCGCCACCGACATTGCCGCCCGCGGCATCGACGTCGATGGCATCTCGCATGTGGTGAATTTCGATCTTCCCAACGTGCCCGAGACCTATGTCCATCGCATCGGCCGCACCGCGCGCGCCGGCGCCGATGGCGTCGCGATCTCGCTGGTCGCCGGAGCCGAGGAGTTGGCCTATCTGCGCGACATCGAGAGGCTGATCCGCATCGCGTTACCGAGGGAGGACCGGCGCACGTCCGGTCATCGCGAGGCGGCACCCGCCCCGGCGCAACATCGTGGCGGGCGGCCTTCCCCGCGCGTTCATACGGCACGCGCAAATGAGGGCTTGCCGGCATCGAAAGGCCCTCGCCGACGCCACCGTCCTGGTGGTAATATTGGCGCTCAACCAACCCACCGGAACGAGGTCAACCGGCAGGAGCCGCACCGTCCGTCGCAAGGCGGCGGCCAGGCTGAAGGATTGCAGGGGGTCGCCTTCTTGTACCGCGAGAGCCGCCCGAATACCCGACCTAACCGTACGCAACGGCCGCGCTAGCCGTCGGTCGACCTGGAGATAGACATGGCTAAAGAAGAG
This sequence comes from Bradyrhizobium sp., assembly GCA_035308285.1. Classification (GTDB taxonomy): domain Bacteria; phylum Pseudomonadota; class Alphaproteobacteria; order Rhizobiales; family Xanthobacteraceae; genus Bradyrhizobium. Next base: position 10,990 of record DATGGY010000189.1, read on the forward strand.
CTGATCCAGTTCGAAGGACTGGTCACCGAAATACTCCCCGATGCCCGCTACCGCGTCCAATTGGACGCGGGCCACGAGATCGTCGCTTATACCGCCGGCAAAATGAAAAAGAACCGGATCAAGACGCTGGCGGGAGACCGGGTGACGATCGAAATGTCGCCATACGATCTGGAAAAAGGCCGCCTCATTTTCCGTCACAAGGACGAACGTCCCGGTGGCGGCGCCGGCGGTACTGGCGGAAGCGGCGCGGCGCGTGGCGCGCCACAGCGCGGCCAATTCCGCCGCAGGTAAGGCAACGCTCGCAAAGCTCTTGCCAAATTGCGCGTGACGGGTCGCGGACGTTGTGACTTCCACGTGCAAGCCTTCAAGTACAAGCCTTCAAGTACAAGCCTTCAAGTACAAGCCTTGGCGCGATCAAAAAATCGCGCACCTCAGGATTGTTTTGGGGGCTACTTTGGAATAATATGAGCTTATCGATTTTCGGCCGGACGACATTAGCTATCCACCGGTACAGCCGGTTTAGACGCTGACGACCCTTCCAAAAATTCGATCTCACCAGCCCATCAAAAGTGGGCTT
>DATGGY010000190.1:0-8441 GCA_035308285.1 Bradyrhizobium sp.
GGTATTGGACAGGAACACCGAGGATAGCCGGTCAAAGGTCAGCTTGCCGTCCGGCTTTGGCGGTGCGATCGGCGCATGGGCCTTCGCCGGGTCGAGCGTCTTGCGGTCAGGCTTGGCATGCGACTGGGTTCCGAACAGCGAGAAGCCGAACGTGTTGCACCACATGTCGATACCACCGAGCGCGACGCCGAGGATGGTGCCGAATTTGGACCACAGCGGCTTGACGTTACGCACGCGATACAGGTCCTTGCCCACGGCGGAATCGCGCCAGGCGTTTTCGTATTCGACCAGCTCATCATTGGCGCGGCCGGCCGCGAGCGCGGCCGAGACGTGTTCGGCGGCAAGCATGCCGCTGCCCATCGCATTATGAACGCCCTTGATGCGCGGCACGTTGACAAAACCCGCCGCGCAACCGATCAGCGCGCCGCCGGCGAAGGAGAGGCGCGGCACCGACTGGTAGCCGCCCTCGGTGATGGCACGCGCGCCATAGGCAAGCCGCTTGCCGCCTTCAAGCAGGAAGCGGACCGAAGGATGCGTCTTGGCGCGCTGGAATTCATCGAACGGCGACAGATAGGGGTCATCGTAATTGAGATGCACGACGTAGCCGATCGCCACCAGGTTGTCGTCGTAATGATAGAGAAATGAGCCGCCGCCGGTCGAATTGTTCAAGGGCCAGCCGAACGCATGCTGGATCAGACCCTTGCGGTGCTTTGCGGGATCGATCTGCCAGACCTCCTTCAGCCCGATGCCGAATTTCGGCGGCTCGCAATTGGCGTCAAGGGAGTATTTCGCGATCAGTTGCTTGGTCAGGCTGCCACGTGCGCCTTCGGCCAGCAGCGTGTATTTGCCGACGAGTTCCATGCCGCGCGTGTAGGAGGATTTGTGCGAGCCGTCCTTGGCAATCCCCATGTCGCCGGTCGCAATGCCACGCACCGCGCCCTTGTCGTCATAGAGCACCTCCGCCGCGGCAAAACCCGGATAAATCTCGACACCCGCCGCCTCCGCCTTGCGCGCAAGCCAGCGACAGACCTGGCCAAGCGAGCCGATATAGCAATGATGGTTGTTCTTCATCAGCGGCGGCATCGCGAAATTCGGCAGCCGGATCGCGGCACCCGCCGTGTTCCAGTAGAAGCGGTCTTCGCTCACTTGCGTTTTCAGCGGGGAATCGGCGTCCTCGCGCCAGTCCGGGATCAGTTGATCGAGCGCCACCGGATCGATCACCGCGCCGGACAGAATATGAGCGCCGACCTCCGAGCCCTTCTCGACCACTACTACCGTCAGATCGGCGTTGAGCTGCTTCAGCCGGATCGCCGCGGTGAGGCCCGAGGGCCCGGCACCGACGATCACGACATCGAATTCCATGGATTCGCGCGGCGGCAAGTCTTGGCTACTCATGATCTGCTCTCTGGACGGGTTGAGAAAGCCTCTACCTCGTTTGTTTCCGATTTTTGCAGGAAGAACAACCATGGAAATGCCGCTGGGGGGCGTTTCGTTGCAGCGCTAACTGGCCTAGATTGCAAGGATGGCTTTGACACCGTTCCATGACGCCTGACCCCGCGCCCACCGCTCAGCAATTGCTGGCCTTTTATCTCGAGGCCGGGGTCGATTGCGCGCTCGGTGAGGAGCCGGTCAACCGGCTGTCCGATCCCGACGCTGCCCCAAGTACCATTGCCACAGGCCCCGCCGAGCCCTCCGTCAGGCCGGTCAAACCTCCACCGGCAATGGCGGCGGTCGCAGACACCGGACCTGCGCCGGAAGCGGCCATCGCGTCGGCACGGGAGGCGGCGCGCACCGCGCCTTCGCTTGAAGTGCTGCGGAGCCTGCTTGAGAGTTTCGACGGCTGCGCGCTGAAACATACCGCCACTCGCCTGGTGTTTGCCGACGGCAACCCGCAAGCGCGAATCATGTTCGTCGGCGAGGCGCCGGGCCGTGAGGAAGACCTCGAGGGGCTGCCGTTCGTCGGCCGCTCAGGCAAATTACTCGACCGGATGATCGCGGCGATCGGCCTTGATCGCGGCAAGGCCTATATCGCCAACGTGATTCCGTGGCGGCCGCCCGGCAACCGCACGCCAACGCCACAGGAAACCCAGATCTGCCTGCCGTTCATCCAGCGGCAGATCGAACTAGTCGATCCGGACATACTGGTGACGCTCGGCAATCCCTCGACCCAAACCCTGCTATCGACGCGCGAAGGCATCATGAAGACGCGCGGGCGCTGGTTCGACTATGACACCGGCACGCGCGTTATTCGCGCGATCGCCACGTTCCATCCGGCGTATCTGTTGCGCTCGCCGTCCTACAAGCGCATGGCCTGGCACGATTTGCGCTTGATCGCGAAGGCGCTAGGGCAGACGGCGCCCTCATCCTGAGAGGCCCGCCTGAGCGTGCGGCTCACGGCGTCTTCGGGCGAACGATGGCCCAGCCGATCCGCAACAAAGGCTGCCTTCCGTTCACCAACCATTCGAATGCCCGCGGCACTTCGGGCACAAGGGCCGGAAATCGCGCGGCAATATCGGCGGGTGGCGTGCCGACCGTATCGGATGCGCGCCAGACCACGACACCCCCAGTTTCATTGAACTTGGCCAAATTCAGCCACGGCGTTCGTTCGGGCATCTTGGCGAGAAACAGATGAGGACGCGCGGGGCCTAAGGCGATCAACGTCGCCAGCTCAAGTTCGCCGGTTACCGCACGGAGCCGTTGATTGGTCCGCCGCTCGAAGCTTTCATCGAAAAATTTGGCGACCGCGGCCGCGGGCAACGAGGTCGCGACCTCGCTGCCGCCGGTCCAGGGCGCAAACAGCGTGATAGCGATCGCCGCAAGCGCAGGCGCGACGATGACAGCCGCCCAGACCGAACGCAGCACGCGCTGACGACGCAGATGAATCAGATCGCCGCTCGCGACAACCGTCGCCAGTCCCGACATCATCAGCACGACGCCTGCACCGCCCACGACGCGCTCAAGGCCGAACGCACCGGAAAACAGACTTCCCGCCAGCGCAGGAGCGGCCGCGAAGAAATAGACAAAATCTCGCGCCAGCGGCGCGACGGGCGGACGAAATATGATCGGCGCTTCTTCCGGGTTGCGGTTGCGGGCGAGCCAACCGGAGTTGAGCGCCGCCAAAATCACGATGCCGGATGCCGCAAACAAGAGGCCGACGAGCAGCTCAGCCCAGTGCAACACCCTTCCGCCCAGGTCCGACAACGCCGGCCAATGCAGCCAGACCGACGCGTCGGCACGGATCAGCCAGATGAAATATGGCAGCGCCAGTACGATTATGACGAGGAGCGCGAATAACGGATCGAAGGACATCGCCACACGCCGTCCGCGCGAGGTTGCGAGCGCAAAGCCGATCACCAATGCCAACAGACCGATCCCGGCGGAAGTCGTCAGCAACAGCAGCCCGGCGTCGATGGACCAGGCAAACCACACATTGCGCCGGTTCTGGCCGATCAATTGCCAGGAATGCAGCAGAAAGATCGCCCACAGCGGGCGCGCCAGCACGAGCGGGCCGAACTCGACGCCGGGCGAACTGAACGCCAGGATCGTCATGGTCAAGAGAACCACAAGCACCGCCTGTTGTCCGCCGACAATGGCGCGCGCCAAGAGATACAAAATCCAGAACGTCGCGACTGAACAGAGTTGCGCCAGTAAATAGACCCCGAACATGTGATTGCCCGCGGCGCGAAACGCGACGTCGGCGAGCCAGAACGCCAGCGGCGGGCCGAGATCGGTTCCGACCTGGTATTCCCGGCCAAGCGCGAGCGCGGCTGCAAGGTCGCCCGGAGGGCTGCGGTAGAGCAGCATCGGCACCAACAACCACAAACCCGCCTGCAACAACACCACAAGCCAGACGACCAGCCGCGGCCGGGCGCGGATCAGCTCGATAACCAGGGAGGTGAAGCGCATGAAATGTCCGAAAAAACCAGCGACCGGCCCGCGCTCCGGCACCTTACAAGCCCGGACGTGATAAAGCGCGCAGGGCGCCGAGGCAACCATAGTCAGGCGGCGGGAATTTCGATCGCCGCCGATCCTCCCAGGCTAAACAGGTCGGGCTCGCGTTTGACCGTCCACGGCTGATGTTTTTCACGCGCGGCGATGACAGGCGCAAAGAAGCTGCGGTGATGCGCCGAGGGGCCCAGCCGGTCGAGCGCCTCAAGATGCTCCGGCACGCTATAACCCTTGTGCGACTCAAAACCGTAGCCGGGGCAATCCTGCGCCAAGGCGCACATCAGACGGTCGCGGGTCACTTTGGCGATGATCGAGGCCGCCGCGATCGAGACAACCAGCCCGTCGCCGCCGATGACGGCCTCGCAGTCGCAAGGCGTATCGAGCCGGTCGCGACCGTCGACGAAGACGTGCTTCGGCATTTCCGGCAGTGCTTGCACCGCGCGTTTGAGCGCCCATAAAGAGGCGCGCAGGATATTGTCGCGATCGATCCGCGCCCGTGAACCGAAGGCGACCGAATATGACGCGGTCGCGCAGATTTCCTCGAACAATTCCTCGCGGCGTTCTGGCGTCAGCCGTTTGGAATCATCGATGCCTTTCGGAATCCGTTTCGGATCGAGCACAACGGCTGCGGCCACCACCGGACCTGCCAATGGGCCTCGCCCGGCCTCGTCGCAGCCAGCCACCGGCCAAATCCCGCGCTTGATCAGCGCGCGCTCGCGGCGAAAGCTCGGCGGCTTGACGGGCCGAGCCTCGTTATCCCCTCGTTGGTTCCGAATCATGGCCGGGATCGTGCGACAAACGTCCGCTCCGGCACAACGGAAAAAACTGTCCTATGCCCGTTGTTCACGAGCTCGGGAGCGCCACGCCTTGACTTCGATGCAGAAGACGCTGCGGTTGGCGCGGCCGGGTTCCGTTACGTCCTTGACATAATGTAGTCCAAGCTTTTGCAGCGCATGAATCGACGGACCGTTTCGCGGATCGACCAGCCCGAGCAATCGCTGGCAATTGAGCTGTTCGAATCCGAAAGCGAGTTGCGCGTGGCCGATCTCGGTGGCGATGCCCTTGCCCCAGACGTTTCGCGACAGCACGAAGCCGATCTCCAGATCGGGCGCCCCTAAAGCCTCGCAAGGGAACAGGCCGGCAAAGCCGATAAGTTCGCCGGTCGGACGGTCGGCCAGAACAGCAATGCCTGTCAGGCTATTGCCGAAGGTGAAAAACTTTCGCATCACCTGCTCGGCTCGCTCCGCCGTCATGGGTCCGCCCTGAAAGACGTAACGCATGACCTCGCTGTCGCCCAGAACCCGCTCCCACATGATCGAGATGTCGGGCTCGCACGCGGCGCGCAGGATCAGGCGCGGCGTCGCCAAAATAACCAGCGGCTGCTTTTGCGGGACCGATGCGGCTTCCTCGTCCATCCCGCCGAAATACTGCAATTCACCGACGAAGAGAAGCGCTCGCCCATCGTCCGGCGAGGCGCGATGGGACGCGATCGACAGCGATGCAATTAGAACAGACTCAACTGCTGTCCGATGCGTTTCGGCCGGGCGAAATGATCGGTCGTCAGTTTCGAACGCCGCTTGTTGAGCCCAAGCTTTTCGCAGGCGATCTCGAACCTTCTACCGATCATCCAGGCCATCGGTCCGGTACCCTTCATCCGCGTGCCCCATTGCGAATCGTAGTCGCGGCCGCCGCGCATGTCGCGAATCAAAGTGAAGATGTGGCGATAGCGATCGGGGTAGTTGGCCATCAGCCATTCGCGAAACAGATCGCGCACTTCCAGCGGCAGCCGCAGCAAGACGTAGCTTGCTTCCTTGGCCCCGGCATGGGCTGCAGCATCCAGAATGCGCTCGATCTCGTTATCGTTCAGCGCGGGAATGACCGGCGCGACCATCACGGTCGCTGGAATTCCCGCTTGCGACAATTGACGCAGCGCCTCCAGCCGCCGTGTCGGCGTCGAGGCGCGCGGTTCCATGGTGCGTGCGAGTCCTGCATCCAGCGTCGTCACCGAAATCGCCACCTTGGCCAGATTGCGCTTGGCCATCCGCGCCAGGATATCGATATCACGCGCCACCAGCGCCGACTTCGTCACAATGCCGACCGGATGGCCGGCGCGGTCCAGCACTTCGAGAATGCCGCGCATAATCTTCCGCTCGCGCTCGATCGGCTGGTACGGATCGGTGTTGGTACCGATCGCGATCATGCGCGGTTGGTAATCCTCCGCCGCCAGTTCCTTTTCAAGAAGCTGCGGCGCGTCGGGCTTGGCGAACAGCTTTGATTCGAAATCGAGCCCCGGCGACAGTCCGAGATAAGCATGTGTCGGCCGCGCGAAGCAGTAGACGCAACCATGCTCGCATCCCCGGTAGGGGTTTATCGAACGGTCGAACCCGATATCGGGAGAATCGTTGCGCGTGATAACCTTGCGCGCTGTATCGAGGGCGATCGTGGTCTTGAACGGCGGCAGCTCATCAAGGCTCTGCCAGCCGTCGTCGAACGCGACGCGGGCCTCGGCCTCGAAACGGCCGCTGGCATTCGACTGCGCGCCTCGGCCGCGCCGCCGCTCGCGCTCAATCGCGACCGAAAGTTCCGGAAAAGAAGGCGCACCCGCCGGCTCGGAGGGCGCCGTGACCGGCGGGTGCTTGAGGGCATTTGAGGATGCTCGGCTCATGGTTTGAAGATAACACGGAATGAGAACAAATCAAGAACATAGATTCCGCAATCCCCAACCGAGGGCATGCTCGGTTCGACGGGGCCTAAGCAAAGCAATGCCGCAAAAAGCTGCATCCACCGGGCTGATTTGATTGTGACGAGGTGCTAACGGTTCCAGCGTTTTCACGGTTTGAGACGCCAAAGCCTCATGTTGAGCATCATTATCCCCACCGAAGGCGCCGAGGGGCCAACTGTGGCAACGTTGGCGGCGCTGGTCCCGGGCGCCGCGGCCGGCGTGGTGCGCGAGGTGCTGCTGGTCGACCGGGCCGGAACCGGCGTCATCGAGCGGGTCGCCGATGTTGCTGGCTGCCGATTTCTGGCCTTCGCTGGATCGCGCGCGGCTGCGCTGGCAGCGGGCGCACGCCAGGCCCGCTCGCCATGGCTGATGTTCCTGCATGCGGGAGCGGTGCTGGATTCAGGCTGGATTGACGAGACTGCCCAATTCATCCACCGCGTCTCGGACAGCGGGCGCCCCCGCGCCGGTGTGTTCCGTTACTCCCGTTCGCCCTATTCCGACCGAGGTCTGCGCGACGGCGTGAAGTTTGTGGCCCGCATGATCGCCGGGCCCTGGGCCGACCAAGGCCTGTTGATCGCGCGCGATCATTACGAGCGGCTCGGCGGCTACCTGCCGAACGCCCGCCGCTCCGAGGCAAGGTTGCTCCGGCAACTCGGCCGCTCCTCCCTTACGCTGCTGCGCAGCCGCATTATCGTGGCCTGACAAGTACTTGTCAAAGTCAAATGATTATTTGACAATAGCAAATATCGAGGTAGGCCATGTCTCAACCGGATCGCGACGGCCAGATCGCGGCGGTGCGCGCTTTCAACCGCTTTTATACGAGCAAGCTCGGGGTGCTCGGCCAACACCTCCTGAAGAGCCCGTTCTCGCTGAGCGAGGCGCGGGTGCTGTACGAAATCGCGAACCGGGACAGCCCTTCGGCAAAAGAAATCGGGATCGAACTTGGGCTTGATCCCGGCTACCTCAGCCGGATCGTCCAGAAATTCGAACAGGACGGGCTGATCCTTCGCAAGGAATTGCCGGCGGATCGGCGGCAATATCAGCTCGGCCTCACTGCAAAGGGCCGGCTGGCCTTTGCAAAACTTGATCGCAGTTCGCACAATGAGGTCGCCGAGACGCTCGCGATATTGCCGCAGGGCGATCGTGAGCGGCTGACCCGGGCGATGGTCACAATCGAGCGGCTACTCTCCAACACCGCGCCCGCGGCTGCAAGCTTACGCGAGCCGCGCCCGGGCGATATGGGGTGGGTGGTGCAAAGCCACGGCGCGCTCTACGCCAGCGAATACGGCTTCGATGCCTCTTTCGAGGGCCTGGTCGCGGAAATCGCGGCCAAATTTCTGGGCTCATTCGACGCATCGCGGGAGCGTTGCTGGATCGCAGAACTCGATGGCACACAGGTCGGCTCGGTCTTTCTGGTGAAGCACAGCGACGACGTCGCCAAATTGCGGTTGCTTCTGGTCGATCCAGCCGGGCGCGGCCAGGGGTTGGGGCGGCGGCTGGTCGGGGAATGTGTCGCGTTTGCGCGGGCCTGCGGCTACCGCAAGATCACGTTGTGGACCCAAAGCATCCTGACAGCCGCGCGCAAGACCTATCAGGATGCCGGATTTGTGCTGGTGGCAAGCGAGCCGCATCGCAGCTTCGGCCAGAGCCTGATCGGCGAAACCTGGGAGATGAAGCTTTAGCCTTGGCTCTCCCATTCCGCAGGCACGCAATAGCCGCACGCAGCACAGACATCCAGCCTGCCCCCTTTCGCGCCGCGCATTTGACGCGA
>DATGGY010000191.1:0-3880 GCA_035308285.1 Bradyrhizobium sp.
AGTTTTCTTATGGTTGAACGCGCCGCAATTGACCACAGGGAGACCGCCCTGCCAACCAGCTTCTGGCTATTGTGATCATGCGCTGACCGTGGCCTCGGCAGGGCTGTTAACCGCGTGGCAGGCAACCCCGTCGATCAGGGCGGGTGTCTCGCGGCGGCAACGCGGAAAAGCGAGCGGGCAGCGCGGATTGAAGGCACAGCCTGCCGGCGGGTTGATCGGATTCGGAATTTCGCCTTTCACGGGAATGCGCTGGCGGCCGGACATCGCCAGGTCAGGCACTGCGCCGAGCAGCATTTTTGTGTAGGGCATGCGCGGTGCATCGAACAGCGCGTGCGCTTCGGCGATCTCGACGACGCGGCCGAGATACATCACGCCGATGCGGTTCGCCATGTGCCGCACCACGGCGAGGTTGTGGCTGATGAAGAGATAGGTGAGGCCGAATTTGTCCTGCAGGTCGCGCATCAGGTTGAGGATCTGCGCTTGCACGGAAACGTCGAGCGCAGAGGTCGGCTCGTCACACACGATGAACTCGGCTTCGGACGCGAGCGCACGCGCAATCGCGATGCGTTGGCGCTGGCCGCCGGAAAATTCATGCGGAAATTTCCAGCCGTCATCGGCATGCAGGCCGACCAGGCCGAGCAATTCGCCGACGCGCCCGCGAATATCCTTTTCACCCTGGATCAGGTCGAAGGCGCGGATGGGCTCGGCAATAATGGCATCGACCCGAAGCCGCGGATTGAGGCTCGCATAGGGGTCCTGGAAAATCATCTGGATGCGGCGGCGGAGTTGCCGGCGCGCCGGCAACTGGCGGGGATCCGTCATCGAAATCCCGTCGATAACGACATCACCCGATGTCGGCGGCAACAGCCCGACCACCATCCGCGCCACCGTGGTTTTTCCCGAGCCGGATTCGCCCACCAGCGCAAAGGTCTCGCCCTTGACGATGTCGAAGGTGATGCCGTCGACCGCTTTGAGAAATTCCAGATGACCGCCCTCAAGGACACGGTTCAGCCACGGCTTCGAAACGTCGAAGACGCGGCGCAGGCCTTTCACCTCCACGAATGGCTTGGTCGTCATGCCGCGGTGTCCTTTGCGGCCGTGTCGTAGAGATGGCAGGCGACCGCCTGTGTGCCGTGCGGGATTGGTTCTGGCCGCTCGACCCGGCAGCGCTCGAAGGCAAACGCACAGCGCGGGTTGAACGAGCAGCCTGGCGGAATCGCGGAGAGCCGCGGCATGGAGCCGGGAATCTGCACCAGCCGCGCGGCGTCGCCGGCAAGCGTCGGGATCGCGCCCATCAGGCCCTTGGCGTAGGGATGCAGCGGATTCTGCACGACGTCCCTCACCGGGCCGATTTCGGCGATACGGCCGGAATACATCACGGCGACGCGGTCGGAGGTTTCGGCGATCACGCCCATGTCGTGGGTCACGAGCATGACGGCGGTACCGTGATCGCGCCCGAGCCGCTTGATCAGCGAGATGATCTGGGCCTGTACCGAGACGTCGAGCGCGGTGGTGGGCTCGTCGGCGATGATCAGTTCCGGCTCAGCGCAAATCGCGAGCGCAATGACGACGCGTTGGCGCATGCCTCCGGAGAATTCGTGCGGATAGGCATCGATGCGTTTGTCGGGCGCTGGGATTCCGACTTCGGCGAGGAGATCGATGGCGCGCCTGCGCGCGGCGTGCTCCGACAGGTTGGTGTGGGTGCGGATGGTCTCGATCAGTTGGTCGCCGATCCGATAGAGCGGGTTGAGGCTGGTGAGCGGGTCCTGAAAGACCATGCCGATCCTTTTTCCGCGGATGCGGCGCATTTCGTCCGGCGACAGATGGTCGATCCGCTGTCCCGACAGATAGATCTCACCGCCGGCGATGCGCCCGGGGGGATCGATCAGGCCGATCACCGCAAGGCCGGTCACGGATTTACCGGCGCCGGATTCGCCAACGACGCCCAGCACCTCTCCTTTCGCAATGTCGAAGGAAATGCCGTCGATGGCGCGCAATACGCTATGGCGGGTGACGAATTCAACCCGGAGGTTACGCACTGAAAGAACGGGTTCGGTCATGAGGTCCGATTTTTCGAAAGCGCGCTCATCGAAGTTTCGGATTGAGCGCATCGCGCAGCCAATCGCCGAGCAGGTTGATCGAAAGGATCAGAATCGCGAGCGCAAGTCCCGGGAAGGCCACGATCCACCACTCGCCGGCAAACAGATAATTGTTGCCGATCCGGATCAAGGTGCCGAGCGAGGGCATGGTGTCGGGCATGCCTACTCCAAGGAACGACAAGGTCGCCTCCGTGATGATCGCGAGCGCCATGTTGATGGTCGCGATCACCAGGATTGGCCCCATCGCATTGGGCAATACGTGCCGCAGCATGATCACGGGGGCGGGCAAACCGATCAACTGCGCCGCCGCGACATAATCCCTGTTCTTTTCCACCATCACCGAGCCGCGGACGGTGCGGGCATATTGCACCCAAAAACTCAGGCCGATCGCAAACACGAGCACGGCGAGCGTGCTCATCGCGTCCATGCGATTGCCGAATAGCGACTTGACGACGCCGTTGATGAGCAGCGCGATCAGGATCGCGGGGAAGGTGAGCTGCACATCGGCGATGCGCATGATCAGGCCATCGACGGTTCCGCCGAAATAACCCGCGATCAGTCCGAGGATGATGCCGAGCGTGCCGGAGAACAATACGCCGAGAATGCCGACGACGAGCGAAATCCGCAGGCCGTATAGGATCGCCGAGAATACGTCGCGGCCCTGCTCGTCAGTGCCGAGCAGGAACGGGCTTTGGCCATCGGCGGTCCAGAGCGGCGCAATGCGCGAATTGAGCAGTTGCAACTCGGCAGGGTCGAACGGATTCTGTACGGCCAGAAGCGGCGCGGCGATGGCGATCAGGAAGAAGAGCAGGGTTACGGCTGCGGCCACCATGGTGAGCCGGGAACGGCGGAACGAATAAAACACGTCGCTTTGCAGCGCCCGTCGAAACCAGCCGGACGAACGCGTGCCGGCCGACGGTGCGCTCGAACCGGTCTTGTGCGGGAGGGCAGCGTCGGACATGCAAATCTCGCAACTAGGCCGGACGGTCGATGGTCGATCGCAGGCGCGGATCGACCACGGTATAGAGAATATCCACCACCAGGTTGATGGTGACGAAAATCAGCGACACCATCAGCAAATAGGCCGCCATGATCGGGATATCGACATTTTGCACCGCCTGCACGAAGAGCAGCCCCATGCCGGGCCACTGGAAGACCGTTTCGGTGATGATGGCAAATGCAATAACTGAGCCAAATTGTAGGCCAGCTACGGTGATCACGGGCACCAGCGTATTCTTGAGCGCGTGACCGAAATGGATGGCCCGCGTCGTTAGTCCGCGCGCCCGTGCAAAGCGGATATAGTCGGTGCGCAACACTTCAAGCATCTCGGCCCGCACCAGCCGCATGATCAGCGTCATCTGGAACAGGCCGAGCGTGATCGAGGGCATGATCAGCGCCTTCAGGCCTGAGACCGTGAGTAGTCCGGTGGTCCACCAGCCGATCCCCACGACATCGCCCCGGCCGAACGAGGGTAGCCAGCCCAGCGTCACCGAGAATAAATAGATCAGGAGAATGCCGATCAGAAAGGTCGGCAACGAAATTCCAATCAGCGAAACCGCCTGGAATATTTTCGCAAGCAGCGAGTCGCGTTTCAGCGCGGAAAAGACCCCCATCAGAATGCCGAAGACCAGCGCAAGGATCGTGGCGCAAGTGGCCAACTCCAGCGTCGCCGGCATACGCTCCTTCAGGAGGTCGGCGACCGGCAGGCGGAACTGGTAGGAGACCCCGAACTTGAACTGCACCGCGTTGGCGAAATAGCGCGCGAACTGCACCGGCACGGG
>DATGGY010000192.1:0-20226 GCA_035308285.1 Bradyrhizobium sp.
GCCCGTGTGACGGCCAGTGCCGGGATGTCGTCCAGCGCGGTCTCAACAGGCAAAAGCGCGTCGGCGAGGCTGCCCTCGCCGGACGCGGCTCTATCGCACAAAGCCTCCAACTGTTCCAGCGGAATCATGTCGTTCTCGCCGTATGGGCCGACCAGAGTCCGCCGCAGCGCGCAGATGTGGCCGAAACAGCCCAGAATCCGTCCCAAATCGCGCGCCAATGCCCGCACATAGGTTCCCTTGCCGCACTCGGCTTCGAACACGGAATGGCTACTATCCATTTGTTCTATAAGAGTTAATCTGTGAATCTCGACCGGACGGGGCTGCAGCTCGATGGTCTCGCCGTCCCGCGCCAAATCATAGGCGCGCTCGCCCCGGACTTTGATCGCCGAATATTGCGGCGGGATCTGCTCGATCAAGCCGGTGAACCGCGGCAGCAACGCGGAAATCGCCTCGATGGAGGGCCTGATCTCGCTCGCTCTGACGACGCGGCCCTCGGTGTCGTCGGTATCGCGCTCTTCGCCCCAGGCGACGGTGAAGCGATAGCGCTTGCGGCCATCCATCACGAACGGAACCGTCTTGGTGGCTTCGCCGAGCGCGATCGGCAGTCCGCCCGAGGCGAGCGGATCGAGCGTGCCGGCATGGCCTGCGCGCTTGGCCTGGAACAGCCGCTTCACGACCGCGACCGCATGGGTGGAGGTCATGCCGATCGGCTTGTCGAGCACGACCCAGCCGTGGACGTCGCGCTTGTCGCGGCGCGGCTGCTTGCCGCCGCGCTCCTGATTCTCGTCGCGGGAGCCGGGCGAAGAAATATTTTTTGCAAGCCCGTCCGAATCATCATTTGGCGGCCCGATCAGGGTATTTGAGCTGGGCAGGATCATCCGTCACTCTTCTGAATCTTGCGGCCCCGGCGCGAGGTCTCTTTGCACCGCGGGCGTTCGCAGTAATTTCTCTATTCGTTCCGCTTCATCGAATCGGTCGTCTACCCGGAAGCGTACATCAGGCGCAAATTTTAGGTTAACGCGCCGCGCCACCTCGCCGCGCAGAAACTTCTTGTTGCGGTCCAGCGCCGCGATCACCTTGTCGGTATCGCGCCCGCCAAGCGGCATCACATAGATCGTCGCGAGCCTGAGGTCCGGCGACATCTTCACCTCCGGCACGGTGATGATGTGGCCTTCAAGGTCGGCGTCGTGGACGGTGCCCTGCGCAAGAATATCAGCCATGGCATGGCGCACGATTTCACCGACCCGCAATTGGCGCTGCGACCCGCCGGCGGCTGAACTATTCTTGCGGTGACGGGGCATTGCTAAATCCTGATGGTCGTCATCACCCGCGAAAGCGGGTGATCCAGTATTACGTGCCCAAAGAAGTTATTTCGCTGACTACCGGATCCCCGCGGGGCATGACGGTTTAGTTTGAAATTGCAGCCTCTCTGCAAGACTTGGACTTACAGTGAGCGCTGAATCGTCTCCACGCGATAACACTCGATGACGTCGCCGACCCGCATGTCGCCGTAATTTTCGAACGCCATGCCGCATTCCTGGCCGGATTGCACTTCCTTTACTTCGTCCTTGAAACGTTTCAGCGTCGACAGCTTGCCTTCATGCACGACAACATTGTCGCGAATTAAGCGGACGTTGGCGCCGCGTTCCACGGTGCCGTCGGTGACGCGGCAGCCCGCCACCTTGCCGACCTTGGAAATGTTGAAGATTTCCAGGATCTGGGCGTTGCCGAGCATGGTCTCGCGCAGCGTCGGCGCGAGCAGGCCGCTCATCGCCTTCTTCACGTCATCCACAAGGTCGTAGATGATGTTGTAGTAGCGGATTTCGATGCCGTTGCGCTTGGCCGCGGCCGCAGCTTCCTTGTTGGCGCGCACGGAAAAGCCGATGATGGCGGCATTGAAGCCTTCCGCCAGCGTCACATCCGATTCCGAGATGCCGCCGACGCCGGCATGCAGGATGCGGGCGGCGACTTCCTCGGTGCCGAGCTTCTCCAGCGAGCCGAGGATCGCCTCCAGCGAGCCCTGCACGTCGGCCTTGACGATTAGCGGGAATTCCTTGCGCCCCGAGGTCTTGAGCTGCGACATCATCTGTTCGAGCGAACCGCGCATTCCGGAGATGCTGGCGGCGGCGTTTTCGCGCTTCTGGTGCGCGCGATAACTCGTGATCTGGCGGGCGCGCGCTTCGTTTTCGACGACGGCAAGGCGGTCGCCGGCTTCCGGCGGACCGTTGAAGCCGAGCACCTCGACCGGCACCGACGGACCTGCTTCCTCGACGGTGTCGCCCTGATCGGAAATCAGCGCGCGCACGCGGCCCATCTCAGCACCGGCAACGACGATGTCGCCGACCCGCAGCGTTCCGCGCTGCACCAGGACGGTCGCGACCGGGCCGCGGCCGCGATCGAGCTTAGCTTCGATCACGGTGCCCTCGGCGGGGCGCGCCGCATTGGTCTTGAGCTCGAGCAATTCGGCCTGCAGCGCGATCATCTCGAGCAGCTTGTCGAGATTGGTCTTGTTCTTGGCCGAGACCTCGACATCGACGACCTCGCCGCCGAGCGATTCGACCTGAACCTCGTGCTGGAGAAGTTCGGTGCGCACGCGATCTGGCCTCGCGTCGGGCTTGTCGATCTTGTTGATGGCGACGATCATCGGTACCTTCGCCGCCTTGGCGTGATTGATCGCCTCCACCGTCTGCGGCATGACGCCGTCATCGGCTGCCACCACCAGCACGACGATGTCGGTGACCTTGGCGCCGCGTGCGCGCATCGCGGTAAACGCGGCGTGGCCCGGCGTGTCGATAAAGGTGATCTTCTTGCCGCTCTCAGGCGAAGTCACCTGATAGGCGCCGATATGCTGGGTGATGCCGCCGGCTTCGCCGGAAACGACGTTGGCGTGGCGAAGCGCATCGAGCAGCGAGGTTTTGCCGTGGTCGACATGGCCCATCACCGTCACCACGGGCGAGCGCGGTTCGGTGTCGGTGGAATTGTCGACGATGTCGAACAGGCCTTCCTCGACGTCGGAGGCGGCGACACGTTTGACGGTGTGGCCCATTTCCTCGGCGATGAGCTGGGCGGTGTCGGCATCGACCACGTCGGTGATCTTGTGCATCGCGCCCTGCTTCATCAGCAATCTGATGACGTCGACGGCGCGCTCCGACATGCGGTTGGCGAGTTCCTGGATATTGATGGCTTCCGGGATCACCACCTCGCGAACCAGTTTTTCCTTCGGCTCGCTCGACTGGTGGCCCTTGAGGCGCTGGGTGCGGCGGCGGAACGATGCGATCGAGCGCTCGCGCACATCATCGGCGTTGAGCGCAGTGACCAGCGTCAGGCGTCCGCGCTGCTTCTGCGGCGCGGGTTTTGCCGTCGTCTTCGGGGCCGCCGCAGGGCGGACGATGCCGCCGGGACCGCGACGAACCTGGCGCGGACCGTCATCCTCGTCGGAAAGGTCGGCTGCGATTCCGGGAGCGCGCGCGACGGGCATCGCGGGGCGGGAAGGGGCTGTGGACCGTGCTTCGGCCTCGCCAAAACGCTTCTTGGCCTCAAGCTCAGCCTTGCGCTTGGCTTCCTCGTCCTGACGGTGTCGCTCTTCCTCGGCCTTGCGGCGCGCCTCGGCGGCCTCGCGCTCGGCCTGCTCGATGCCTTCCTTGCTGCTGCGCCGCTTGGCTTCTTCCTCGGCAAGGCGTCGCTCTTCGACGTCGCGAATTTTGGCGTCGGCCAGCGCGCTGGCGCGCGCGGTGCGCTCGTCCTCGGTGAGCGTGCGCAATACCACGCCGGAATTGCTGCGCGGCGCAGCCGGAGCGGCGCGGGTCGCCGGCGCTGGCGTGGCCGCCTTGGCTGCCGGCGTTGCCTTGGCCGCCGGTGCTTCGGGGGCCTGGGTTTCCTGAGCGGCTTCGCCGCCGACCCGGCGCTTGCCGCGCTTTTCCACCACGACCTGCTTGGTCCGGCCATGGCTGAAGCTCTGGCGCACGGTGCCCGTCTCGACGCGCGGCTTGAGCGTCAAGGTCTTGGACGGGACACTGAGCTTCTTGTCGCCAGGCGTTTTGGTATCAACCATTCAGCAGTCCTAATCTTGTTTGGTCGTGCGTGTCCGCACGGTGGTCAGTATCGGCGAATTCTTGGCCGCTTGGCCGGCTGTTCCGCCATCGTCCGCCATCCGGTATCGGACCAGCATGTGGCTACGGGACAGGAACGTCTTGCTCGCCGCGCCCGCGAGCAGCGCAGCATGTATCACATTTGACCGGCCAAGTGCCAAATCCAATTGTTTCGAGGTTAGCGCCGTGACGACAGGAATTTCGGCGGATTCATCGCCATTCCCGCCATTTTGCCTGACCGCGGCGTCCAATTTGCGGATTCCGTCCGCAGCGGCGTCCGAAGCGTGAATCAGGGCCCTGATCGGGCTCTGGCGCTGCCGCTCGATGGCATCCGCAACCTTGCCGGCGCCGCTCACGACCTGCCCCGCCTTGGCGGCCATGGCGAGGGCCTCGATCACAAAACGCACCAGCAGGACTTCGGTATCCGCGGCAAGCGTCGGTGCCACCCGCACCTCGCGCTTGAACCCTCGACTGAATTGGTGACGCCGGACGGCTTGCGCAACCGCTTGATGTGAAGCCGAAATCCATAGGCCTCGGCCTGGAAGCTTGCGCTTCAAATCGGGAATTACCTCGCCGGAGGGCGCGACGACGAACCGGACCAGCTCATCGATCGGCCGCACCTTTCGGCTGACCGCGCACATTCGCATGGTCGCGGACCTGTCGGTCCGCGGTCCATGGTCGAGTTCTGGGTCGGCGAGGGCGAGCATCGAGGCGACATGGCTCCATTCATCAGGCCGGCTGGCCTTCGGGAGCCTCAGCCTCCTCGGTCTTCTTGGCGAGATCGGCCTCCGTGATCCAGCCGGCGAGGACGCGCGCCTGCATGATCATGCCCTCGGCGTCGTCGCGCGAAACTTCGTTGCCGTCGAGAATGCCCATGTGCTTGGTCGGCTCGCCGCCTTCCTTGCGCTCGGTCCAGCCCACCAAGTCGTCGGTGGCGCAGCCGGCCAGATCTTCGACGGTCTTGATGTCGTTCTCGCCGAATTTCACCAGCATCTTCGAAGTGACCCCGGGCACCTTCTTCAAAGCGTCATCCACGCCAAGCTCCTTGCGTTTGTTTTCGAGCTCGCTCTCGAGCCGTTCCAAATATTCCTTGGCGCGATTTTGCAACTCATTGGCGGTCTCGTCATCAAAGCCTTCGATGCCGGCGAGTTCCCTGACATCGACCAGCGCGAGTTCCTCCACCGAGGTGAAACCTTCCGAAGCAAGCAATTGGCCGACGACTTCGTCGACATTGAGGGCTTCCATGAACACCCGCGTGGAGTTCTCGAAATCGGCCTGACGGCGTTCGGATTCCTCCTGCTCGGTCAAGATGTCAATGTCCCAGCCGGTCAACTGCGAGGCGAGGCGAACGTTCTGTCCGCGCCGGCCGATCGCCAGCGATAGCTGGTTGTTGGTGTCGGGCACCACGACTTCGATCCGCTCACGATCTTCGTCGATCACGACCTTGGAGACTTCGGCGGGTGCCAGCGCATTGACCACGAAGGTGGCGATGTCGGGCGACCAGGGGATGATGTCGATTTTCTCGCCCTGCAATTCGTTGACCACGGCCTGCACGCGCGATCCGCGCATGCCGACGCAGGCGCCGACCGGATCGACCGACGAATCCCTTGAGATAACGCCGATTTTCGCGCGTGACCCGGGGTCTCGGGCCACCGCCTTGATCTCGACAATGCCGTCATAGATTTCCGGAACTTCCTGCGCGAAAAGTTTTGCCATGAATTGCGGATGGGTGCGCGACAGGAAAATCTGCGGGCCGCGCGTCTCGCGCCGCACGTCGAAAATATAGGCGCGGACACGGTCGCCGTTGCGGAACACTTCGCGCGGCAGCATCTCGTCGCGGCGCACGATCGCCTCGCCCCGGCCCAGATCGACGATCACGCTGCCATATTCGACCCGTTTGACGATGCCGTTGACGATGTCGCCGATGCGGTCCTTGAATTCCTGGTATTGCCGGTCGCGCTCGGCTTCGCGCACCTTTTGCACGATCACCTGCTTGGCTGATTGCGCGGCGATGCGGCCGTACTCCAGCGGCGGCAAGGTGTCGGCGATGGTGTCGCCGATCTGCGCGCCGGGATTGGCGCGGCGTGCGTCTTCCAGTGAAATCTGGTTTGCGGAATTCTCGACCTGCTCGACCACCAGCATGTGGCGCGACAGCCGCAGCTCGCCCTTCTTGGCGTCGATCTCGGCGTGAACGTCGGTCTCGCTGCCGTAGCGGGCGCGGGCTGCCTTGGCGATGGCGTCTTCCATCGCCGCAATGACGATGCCGCGGTCGATCGATTTCTCGCGCGCAACCGCGTCCGCGATCTGCAGCAATTCGAGTTTGTTGGCGCTGACTGCCATGGCTTAGTCTCCTCTATCGGGATCGTTTTCGCCCCTGCGCGCGCGCTCGGCGGCGAGGCGGTGTTGCTTGGTATTCTTCGGAACCGGCTTCCTTGCCGGTTTCGACCTGTGGCTGTTGGCATGCGGTGCGGGCGGCGGTTCGAGCCCGAGGCTGCGCTTCAGCTCGCGCTCGGCAGCCTTGCCGCGCCGCATCGATTCCGCGACCAATTGGTCGGTGAGGACGAGTCGGGCTTCCGCAATGTTCTCGATCTGCAGCAGGACGCTTGAATCCTCGTCCGCCTTCGCGTCATCGCGATTTAGCCGCACCGCGCCGCCCTCGACGCCGGCAAGCGTGCCGCGGAACCGTCTGCGGCCCTGGTGGGCGATCGTCATTTCGATCTTCACGAGATGGCCGCCAAAGCGTTCGAAATCAGAACGGCGCACCAGTGGCCGGTCGATCCCGGGCGAGGAAATCTCGAGCCGATAGGCGCGGTCGATCGGGTCCGCCACATCAAGCACCGGCGACAGCGCCCTCGAGATCGCCTCGCAATCCTCGATCTGCATCGATCCGTCCGGCCGCTCCGCCATGACCTGGACGGTGCACCCCGCTTCTCCCGAAATCTTGATCCGCACCAGCCGGTAGCCCATTCCCTGCAACACCGGCGCGGCTACCGCCGACACGCGTGCCGCCACGCCCGGCTCCACGACGAGGCGCGGCTCGGCGAGCAGATCGGCATCCACGGAACCAGCAGTTGGATCGGTCATATCCAGTGTCAAAAATTTTGCCTTTTGGGCGGTCGTGTCTGCGATTTTTCTGACTTTAGTTGGGTCGGGAGGGACCAAAACCTCCGGTCCCGCCGGTCTGCCCGAACCAAACCCGGCATCGCATGGGGCGGGGCCGGTTCAGGTAATAAAAAAGAGCGGGTCCCGGGGGGCCCACTCTCAATACGCGATCGTATGAGAACCATAAGTTGCGGCTGATATAGCGGTTTTCCCCCCACCCGGCAAGGCCCGCGAGGCCCTGGCGCTGCCAATTTTGTCCGGCCTGAGAAGTGATTTCGGGCCTAACCCTTCCTTCACCATGCCTCCCTAAATTGCCGAAAAACCCTCGGCTCGCGCCGGGTTTGAGTGTGTTTTATGACCGTCGCCACGTCGCTGATCCCCGGACTCGATGAGATCGTCAGTCAGGGCGATTCCAAACGCCTCGGAGAGGTGGCCCGCCGGATCACCGAACTATTCGTGCAGGGGGCAGTGAGTTTCCGCGCCCATCACGTCGATCTGTTCGACCGCGTCCTGATCGATCTGGTGCCGCACGCCGAAATTCCCGTCCGTGCCGATGTCGCCGAGCAAATGTCGGTCATTGTCAACGCGCCGCGCATGTTGGTCGGGCAACTCGCGCGTGAGGACGAGATATCGGTCGCAGGTCCGCTGCTGCGTAGCTCGCCGGCGATCGAAGAGCAGGTCCTGCTCGAAATTGCGCGCGCGAAGGGGCAGAGTCATTTGTTGGCGATGACGGAGCGGCCAAAGCTCTCACCCGACCTGACGGACGTCATCGTACGTCGCGGCGACCGCGATGTCGTCAGGCGCACGGCGGCCAACGTGGGAGCATTGTTTTCGCAAGCCGGTTATTCCACGCTGGTCAAGCGCGCCGGCAAGGACAGTGTTCTGACACTTACGGTCGGTCAGCGCGACGATCTGCCCGACCAGATGCTGAAAGAACTTTTGGCAGGATCGGCGGAGGTCATCCGCCGACGCCTGTTCGAAGCGGTCAAGCCTGGCAGACAGGCAGAGATCGGCCGGGCGATGCGCGAGATTTCCGGCGCAATCGAGCGGGTCGAGAGCGGTCGCAATTTTGCGCCGGCCCAGCGAACGATCCTGTCGCTGTACCGTGCCGGCGATCTGAACGAGGCCGCGCTGCTTGGATTTGCCAAGGCTTACAGATACGAGGAATCGGTTGCCGCGCTGTCGGCGATGTCTGGCGTGCAAATCGCGACGCTGGATCGCCTAATGGCCGGCGACCGTCACGACCCCTTCCTGATCCTCGGCAAGGCGATCGGACTGAAATGGGCGACCGTGCGCGCGCTGATCCTGCTTCGGATCGGCCCGGCCCGGACGCCGTCTCCGATGGATATCGAGAACCTGCGATCGAACTTCATGCGCCTGATGCCATCGACCGCGGAGCGGGTCGTGAACTTTTGGCGGGTTCGGCAATCGGCGTGACTTGACGCCATCCGAACTAGCCTCTCTTCTTGAATTTCAAATACGCCGAACTGCGGCCTTCGCGCTCGGCTTTACGGCCGTATCGCGTCATCGTGTAGTCGGACCACGGCTCGCGCCAGTCGGATGCACGTTCGGCGGTCCAGACGAAATCGTTCGAGCGCGCAAAATGCGCCAGCGTCCACGCGCAATAGTCGCCGATGTCGGTGACGAAGCGAAACTCTCCCTCCGGCTTCAAGATGCGGGCCATGGCCGCAATGGTCGCGTCCTGGACAAAGCGCCGCTTCCAATGCCGCCGTTTCGGCCACGGATCGGGATGGATCAGATCGATTCTTTCAAGCGAATCCGCGGGCGCCCACGTCAGCAATTCGGCGGCATCGCCCGCAAACAGTCGGATATTGCCGATGTTATCGGCTTCGATCAGCGCCAAGATCTTGGCCATGCCGTTGACGTAAGGCTCGCAACCGATGAAGCCGATGTTCGGAGAAGCGCGCGCCTCAGCGGCTAGATGCTCGCCGCCGCCAAATCCGATTTCGAGCCTGACGCCATCGACCGGGGCATCGAAAAGTCCGGCAAGATCTTTCGGTTGCGGGCCGGTAATGTCCAGCGCGAGCTGCGGCAGCAATTGATCGATGAGGTCGGCCTGGTGCGCGCGCAGCCTGTGACCCTTGCGCCGGCCAAAGAACGAGCCCTGCCGGCGAACGGCGGCCGCATCGCCGGACGATGCATCGCGACGGCCGGGATCCTGGTTGGCGGCACTCATCGCAAATCCGAATTCAAATACAACATTCCCATCTCGGCAACATCCGACCGGATGGTGTTCCCGAAAGGCGGCCTCGCCCGCTCGTGCTTGCCCGTAGTCAGCTTCAGCGCTTGTCTGGAGCTTCGTGCGCGGCGATTTGTTCGACCAGCTCGACGATGCTGCGCCGAAGCTTGGCGTCGGTGATGCGCGTGAAGGCGCGGGTCAGCGCCAGGCCCTCGGAGGTCGCGAGGAAGTCGGACACGTAAGACGGCGAGGTCCCCTCGGGGAAACCATCAGCATTCGCCATGCCGCTGGGTCCTCCCTCGAACAGGAACGACACCGGCACCTGAAGTATTTCGGAGATTTGCTGAATACGGCTTGCGCCAACGCGGTTTGTGCCCTTTTCGTATTTCTGAACTTGCTGGAACGTAAGCCCGAGCGCCTCGCCAAGCCTTTCCTGGCTCATGCCGAGCATGATGCGGCGCATGCGCACACGACTGCCGACATATTTGTCAACAGGGTTGGGCGCTTTGGTCGACATCGCCAACACTCCTTGGGATTACCCCGGCATACCAACGGGTTCTCAAGCAAATACCACAATGCGAACTGCGCGGCTGGTCTGTCAACTGGTGGATGTGGAAGTGCGAACTTTTCCGCCGGGATTCGAACCGGGGGCGAAACTCACTATCGTGAAGTATATTTCCCGATACGACGCGTGACGACCAACATGAGGGCTACCGCGACGATGATGGCGGCGGGAATGTCGCCGACGCGCGCGTAAACGGTCGGGGCGATCGCGGAAGGCAGGCCGGAATCGAGCACCCCTTCAACCCCAAGACCGAGCAGCGCGACAATTCGCCCCAGTGGATCGATCACCGCCGATATGCCGGTGTTTGCAGCGCGAACGACCGGCAGCCCCTGCTCGATGGCGCGCAGCCGTGCCTGTTGCAGGTGCTGATAGGGGCCGGTCGATATGCCAAACCACCCGTCATTGGTGAGGTTCACGATCCAGCCCGGACGATCATTGCGTTCGACAATTTCACCGGGAAAGATGGCCTCATAGCAGATCAGCGGTAGCGCGCGCGGCGCATTCGGAATCTCAATGGTGCGCCGCCTCGTGCCCGGAATGAATCCGCCTTGAACCCTTGTGAGCTGCTCCAGCCCGATTTTTTCCAGCCAAGTCTGGAATGGAAGAAATTCGCCGAACGGCACCAGGTAAAGCTTGTCGTAAACCGACAGCACGCTGCCGGCGTGATCGATGACGTAGATCGAATTATAGGCGCGTGTAATTCGCGTTCCCGGCGGAAGTTCGGGCGCGCGCACCGAGCCCGTGATCAGAACGGTCCCCTTGGGCAGCAGATCGGCGATCTGCGCCATCGCATCGGCTTCACGGGTCAGGAAAAACGGGAACGCCGATTCCGGCCAGATCAGGATACTGACATCGCGGACGCCGGTGGATTGCGGCCCGGACGCGCGGTCAGACAACGTCAGATATTTTTTCATGACCTCCGTCTTGGCGGAGTAATTGAACTTCACGTCCTGCTGCAGATTGGGTTGCATGATCCGCAGCTTGACGTTCGCAAGCATGACGGTTGGCTGCATGTTCAGGCGAACGGCGCCGCAAATCACCATCGCGAGCAGCAATGCCAGTCCTATCGCCGGCGCCATCCAGGGCCTGCGCTCTTGCGGGTCTCCGTCGACCAGTACGGCGGGGCTGGCAAAGATCGCTACCGCAAGAAACGTCAGGCCCCACAGGCCGATCAGCGAAGCCGTCTGCGCCAGCGCCAACGGCTCGCTCAGCGCGTAGCCGAACGCATTCCATGGGAAACCCGTGAGCGCGTGACCGCGCAGCCACTCGCTCAGCGTAAGACTTGCGGCGAGCGCAAGCACCCGCGAAGCGTCTACCGTCCAGAGCAGCCGCGCGAGCGCGAAGCCCAGCGCGGTAAACAGCGCTAGATAAGCGGGCAGGCCCAGGATAGCGAACGGCAATAGCCACGCGAAGGTCGAAGCGTCGACCAGGAAGGCATAGCCGATCCAGTACAGCCCCGGCACGAAATAACCGAGCCCGAACCACCAGCCGGCGATCGCCGCCGCCGGCACACCGCGGAGCCGTCCAGCGCCGGCGCCGTCGATGAGCCAGACCACGACCGGAAGCGTCGCGAATAGTACGGGCCAGGCGTTGAACGGCGCCATCGCGAGGGCCGAGAATGCGCCAGCGAGAAGTGCGATTGCCGCGCGCTTCCATCCCCACGCCAGGATGATCGCAAGAGCGGCGGTGCGTAAATTGCCAACGATGGTCACAATGAGCCGGCTCCGTCGCCCGGCGGATTCGGTTGATCGCTGGCCTGCGCCGGCCCGGTGTCGGGAGCGGTCTCGCGGCGACGACTCTCGCGCTGGGTGCGCAAAATCGTGCGCTCCTTCCGCGTCGCGATGCGCAGGCGCTTGACGCGCCTCGGATCGGCGTCGAGCACCTCGAATTCAAAATTGCCAGGCCCGGAGATGACCTCGCCACGCACCGGCAGCCGGCCGACCTGGCTCACAAGATAGCCGCCAAGGGTCTCGACTTCCTCGCCGGCTTCGCCGGTAACGAACTCCTCGCCGATAACGAAACGCACGTCATCGAGGCTGGCGCGTGCGTCGGCGATGAAGGAATTATCGGCTTGCCGGACGATCGCCGGCGGCTCGTCGCTGTCGTGTTCGTCGTCGATCTCGCCGACGATCTGTTCGACAATATCCTCGATCGAGACCAACCCGTCGGTTCCGCCATACTCGTCGACCACTAGCGCCAGGTGAATGCGCGAAGCCTGCATCTGCGCCAAGAGGTCGATCGCCCGCATCGAGGGCGGCACAAACAGGAGTTTGCGGATGATGTTGGCCTGCGAAAGCGGCAGCGCCAGATCGACCGCGCGCAGATCAAGACCCGCGGGGAGAGGAGTCTTTCGTTTGGTCTTGCCCTTGCCTGTCCCGGAGATACGAGCCCGCGCGGTCATGAACGCCAGAAGATCGCGGATATGAACGATGCCTTCGGGATCATCGAGGGTTTCGTTGTACACCACCAGGCGGGAATGTGCGGCGCTTTCGAACAGGCCCATCAATTCGCCGAGCGGGATGTCGCGTTTGACCGCGACGATGTCGGCGCGGTGAATCATGACGTCGGCGATGCGGCGTTCATGCAGGGACAGGATGTTGCGCAGCATGGTGCGCTCGATCGCCGAGAAGCCGACCTCATCGGGCGTGCTCGCGTCGAGCACGACCTGAAGGTCGTCGCGCACCGAACCCGGCTTCCATCCGAACAAGGCGCGGATCGCCCGCGTCAGCCAGTTGTCGGCGACCGGGTGAATGACCTCGCCTTCCTGCACCAGAGCCGGCAGGTTGCGCGTGTTGCGCGGATTGTCGTGGATCGGTTCTGAGTCCGCCATCTCAGTTCTTCCGTTTCGCATAGGGATCGGGAATACCGAGTTGCGACAGGATTTCCCGCTCCAGCGCTTCCATCGCCTCGGCTTCATCCTCCGTTTCGTGATCGTAGCCGATCAGATGCAGAAAGCCGTGAATCGCGAGATGGCTGAGATGATGATGGAACGGCTTTTCCTCTTCGTCGGCTTCCTTGCGCGTCGTCTCGTAGGCGATGGCAATATCGCCGAGCATGCGCGGCGCATCGCCGGGCGCGCGCGGACCCGCCCGCTGCAGGGCCGGAAACGACAGCACGTTGGTCGGCTTGTCGATGCCGCGCCAGTTGTTGTTGAGCGTCCGGATGCCGGCATCGTCCGTCAGCATGGCCGCAAGTTCACTCTCCCCGACGTCGGCGGTGACGAACTCGGCGGCGGCGGCGATGGCGCGGTGGATAACGGTCTCGGCGTCCGGTTCGGCCTGCCAGCAATCGGCGACCACAAGAACCTCAAGTGCGGGAAGGGCAGAAGGCGCCATCGGTCCGGAATTCTGTTTGCGGCGGGAAGTCGCTCCCGGCACGCTTTCGGCGGCAATCTTTGGCATCAAGTCTTGCTGGTTGCCGGTCGTTGCGGCAATCCTTCATAGGCTGCGACGATCCGTGCCACCAGCTCGTGGCGGATGACGTCCTCGGCGGTGAAGTTGACCTGGGAAATCCCTTCGACTCCGTTGAGCAGCCGGGCGGCTTCCGCAAGGCCCGAGGTCTGCCCGTTCGGCAAGTCGACCTGGGAGGGGTCGCCGGTGACGATCATGCGGCTGTTCTCGCCAAGCCGCGTCAGAAACATCTTCATCTGCATCGATGTAGTGTTCTGCGCCTCGTCGAGAATGATGACGGCGTTGGTGAGCGTGCGGCCGCGCATGAAGGCCAGCGGCGCAATCTCGATTTCGCCGGTTTGCAGCGCGCGTTCGACGATGCGAGAATCCATCAGGTCGTAGAGTGCGTCGTAAATCGGCCTCAGGTAAGGATCGACTTTCTCGCGCAAGTCGCCGGGCAGGAAGCCGAGCCGCTCGCCGGCTTCGACCGCGGGACGTGACAGGATGATGCGATCGATTTCCTTGCGTTCGAACAGTTGCGCTGCCTGGGCCACCGCGAGCCAGGTCTTGCCGGTGCCCGCCGGGCCGATGCCGAATACCAGTTCGTGGCGCTTGAGCGCGCGGATGTAGGAGTCCTGTGCGGCGGTTCGCGCCCGCACCGGACGCTTGCGCAGGTTGATGGTCTCGAACGACGACTTGACCGTTTTGGCGTCGTATTCGAACAGCGAGCCTTGCGCGATCACGGCGCGGATCGCGCCTTCGACGTCGCCTTGCGCAAGGTCATGCCCCTGCACAGCTTGCCCATATAACGTCTCGAGCACGCGCCGCGCAGAATCGCAGCCGTCGCGAGAGCCTGCGACCGTGATGTGATTGCCGCGGGAATCCACGACAACGCCGAGACGCCGCTCGATCAGCGCCAGGTTTTGTCCGTAGGGGCCGACCAGCGCCGAGGCCGCACGATTGTCGTCGAAGTCGATGACGAACTGCGTTTCGGGCGGGATTTGCATGTCGCGATCGAGTTTGCGGCTGGGAGCAAGCGAAGGTGAATCCGATGCGCTTTTTGGCAAGGGTTCAGGCTCCCATTGTCATTTCTGAAGGTGTCGAAAATGTTGATGGCCGCGGCTGCGAAAAGGCCGCAAGCTCTCCGAGCAGACTGTAGCGCTCGAGGCTTTGGAGCCTCACGGGCAGGACTTTTCCGATGATTTCCTCGGACGCCATCACATGCGCCGGTTGCAAATAGGCGGTGCGGCCGACGATCTGGCCGGGATTGCGGGCGGCGCGTTCGAACAACACGTCGACGGTGCTCCCAATCATCGCCTTGTTGAAGGCCGATTGCTGGCTATCGATCAATTCCTGAAGCCGCTCCAATCGCTCGTCCATCTCTTGCGCTGACACCGTCTCCTGCATGTCCGCCGCCGGCGTGCCGGGCCGCGGCGAATATTTAAACGAATAGGCGCCAGCGTAACCGATTTGTGTGACCAGCGCGAGGGTGGCCCGAAAATCTTCCTCGGTTTCGCCGGGGAAGCCGACGATAAAATCCGATGAGAACGCAATATCTTGGCGGACCGCACGAAACCGCTCGATAACGCGCCGGTAATCATCCGCGGTATGCCGGCGGTTCATGGCGGCAAGAACCCGGTCGGAGCCGGATTGCACCGGCAGATGCACGAACGGCATCAGGGCGGTGAGGTCGCGATGGGCCTCAATCAGCGTTTCATCGACATCGCGGGGATGGCTCGTGGAGTAGCGCAGGCGGGCGATGCCGGGAATCTCGGCGAGGCGGCGCAGCAAGGTGCCGAGCGGCCAGATCCGCCCGTCGGGACCCTCGCCGTGATAGGCGTTGACGTTCTGGCCAATCAGCGTGATTTCGCGCACGCCGTGGTCGGCGAGCCGCTTCACGTCGTCGGCGATTTTCGCCGCCGGCCGCGACACCTCGGCGCCCCGCGTGTAGGGCACCACACAGAACGTGCAGAATTTATCGCAGCCTTCCTGCACCGTCACGAAGGAAGAGATGCCGCGGGCGCGGATCGCCTCCGGCTTCGGCGGCGGCAGAAATTCGAATTTGTCGCGCACGGCAAATTCGGTCTCGATCGCGCGGCCGTCTTTTTCCGCCAGCGCCAGCAATTCCGGCAGATGGTGATAGCTTTGCGGGCCGACCACCACATCGACCACTGGCGCGCGGGCGATGATCTCGCCGCCTTCGGCCTGTGCGACGCAGCCGGCCACCGCGATGCTCATTTGGCGGCCATTGCGTGCGGCTTCGTCCTTCATGAGGCGAAGCCGGCCGAGTTCGGAGTAGACCTTCTCGGACGCCTTTTCGCGGATGTGACAGGTATTGAGGATCACGAGATCCGCGTCGTCTGCGTTGGCGGTTTCGACAAAGCCGTTGCTCGCCAGCGCGTCCACCATGCGTTGCGCATCGTAGACATTCATCTGACAACCATACGATTTGATATGCAGTTTGCGCGGCGGCTTCATGGAACCGGAATGCTGGGCCGAAATGGCGCCAATGCGGCGCAGGGCTCAATTATAGGCTAAATGGGCGAAAATCCAGCTTTTGGGCCGTTATTTCGGAATGCAAAGGTTAATTCAGGATTTTTCGTCGTCGAGCGGGACGCAATACAGTTCCAGCCGGTGATCGACCAGTTTGTAGCCGAGTTTGCGGGCGATCTCGGCCTGCAGTTTCTCGATCTCCTCGGAGGTGAATTCGATCACCTTGCCGTCGCGCAAATTGATCAGGTGGTCGTGGTGGCTGTCGCGCATCTGCTCATAGCGCGCGCGGCCTTCGCGGAAATCATGCCGCTCGATGATGCCGGCATCCTCGAACAGTTTGACCGTGCGATATACGGTGGAGATCGAGATCTTGTCATCGACGGCGACGCAGCGGCGGTACAATTCCTCGACGTCGGGATGGTCTTCCGCCTCCGCCAGCACGCGCGCAATGACGCGGCGCTGCTCGGTCATGCGCATGCCGGTGGCGGCGCAACGCGCTTCGATGCCGGTGGCCTTGAGCGCGGGGGTGGATTTCAGCGCGGTCATTTTGGAGCGGTCATCTTGGGGCAGATCGGGGCTTTCCGTCTCTGACAATAGCACGTTCTGCCACCGCGCGGGCATTACGACAAGTCGCGCCGCATCAGAAGCGCGTTCAACGGTTCCGCGCCGTCCTGCCGGTAATATCGTTCCCGCCGCCCGACAACCCCAAACCCGGCGCGTTCGTAAAGTCGCCGTGCCGGCTGATTGTTTTCTTCCACTTCCAAAAATACCGTCCGCAGGCCACGGCCGGCCAGGTGGCCAAGATGCGTCAGCAACAGGTTATAGGACAGGCCGCGGCCGCGGTGGCTTTCGGCAACGGCAATCGAAAGAATCTCAGCCTCATCCGCGGCCATGCGGGACACAGCAAAGCCGATTGTCTTTCGTCCCATTCTGAGGCGATGGACCAGCGTATTGCGCTCGGTCAGCATGGTCTCGAATTCGCTTTCGCCCCATCCGCGGTGAAACGACGCGCCGTGAATCTGCGCCAACGTCGGCGCATCGCGCAGGCTCGCAGGTTCGACCACCGCCGTGCCGCCGCTCCATAGTTCGGAAAGCCATGTCATCATGAGGAAGCGGGCTGTGCGGCCTTTTGCAGCGGATCCGTCGCAGGCTTGGCATCGGGTGGACGCAGATAGAAGGGGCGGGCCGGCGCGGTGTTGGGGCTGACGGCGGCGCCCAGCCACCCCACCCAGGCAATATCCGGAGCTATTTGTGCGTCGACCTTGAATGGAGGCACGGCGTGGGCCGGCCAGCGGTCGGCGAGAATTGCGGCGGCGTTGCCAACCAGATAGGGCGCGCCGAACCGCCAGGCGTTGAGCGCCTCTTCGAGAGGTGCGACCCGTGGCCAGATCAGCGAACTGCCATTGCCGCTGACAACCTGAAGATAGACCTGGTCGTGCCGGGCATCGATCGCCGAGATCACCGGGTTTTCGCCGTTCTGGCTGACCGCGGGTGCCGCATACGCCGTCAGCGTGGTCACGCCCACCACGGGCTTGTTGGCGGCCAGCGCAATGCCGCGCGCCGCCGAGAGACCCACGCGCAATCCGGTAAAACTTCCCGGTCCAGTGGTCACCGCGATGCGGTCGAGGGCGGCGAACGCGACGCCAGACTTCTCAATGACGCGCCCGATCAGCGGCATCAGCGCCTCGGCATGGCCGCGTTTCATGGTCTGGGATTCCTGCGCGATCAGCTTACCGGCTTCGGTGTCGAGCACCGCGGCGGCGCAGGCATCGAGCGCGGTGTCGATGGCGAGGATCAGCATGGAGGGTGGGCGAATAGTGAGTAGCGAATAGCGAATAGAAGGTCGGCGGAAACTGCCATTCGCCATTCGCTACTCACTATTCGCGGCTCCCAATCACATCGGCCGGACTTCGACCACGTCGGGCACGAAGTGCCTCAGCAGGTTCTGAATGCCGTGCTGCAAGGTCGCGGTGGACGACGGGCAGCCCGAACATGCGCCCTTCATGTTGAGATAGACGATGCCGTCCTTGAAGCCGCGGAAGGTAATGTCGCCGCCGTCATTGGCGACCGCCGGCCGCACCCGGGTTTCGATCAGGTCCTTGATGGTCGCGACCGTTTCGGCATCGGCTTCGTTGAAGAACTCGTCGGCCTCGTCGGCAGCTTCGTCGCTTCCGGCGCTGCCGTCGGCCAATAGCGGCGCACCCGACATATAATGTTCCATGATGGCGCCAAGGATCGCCGGCTTCAGATGCTGCCAGTCGCTGCCGTCCTTGGTCACGGTGACGAAATCGGAACCGTAAAACACGCTGGTGACGCCTGGCACGCTGAACAGCCTTTCAGCGAGCGGCGAACGCGAAGCCGCCTCGCGGTTGGCAAATTCCATCGTGCCGCCGTCCAGCACAATGCGGCCGGGAATGAATTTCAGGGTAGCGGGATTGGGCGTGGCTTCGGTCTGAATAAACATGGTTTTCTCCGGCGTCGCCGGTTCAAGGCCGGCGCGTATGGTCTTCTAACAGATGGCTAGGCGGAACGCACGGTCAAGGGGAGGGATGGCTCCCATGCCGGCCGGTTTGGGGTTCGGGGAGCCAGAATTCCTACGACAGTGCGTCGATTTCCACGTCGCTCAAATCGCCGGGGACGATGACGACCGGAATGGGGAAGGTGCCGACCGCATTCGCCATCGTGGTGATGATCGGACCCGGGCCCTCGGGGCCGGGATTGGCGGCCAATACCAGCATAGCGATGTCGACGTCCTTTTCGATCACGTCGATCATCTGCTCGGTTGGATCGCCCTCGCGGATCACGCGTTCCGGCGTGAGCGCGGCAATGCCGTTGACGCGCCCGGCCGCGCGATCGAGTGCGGCATTTGCGTCTTCCAGCGCCTCGGCGCGCATGATGTCAGCGACACCTAGCCATTGCTGGTTCTGGTCCTCGATTTCGATGATGCGAAGCATCACCACGCCGCCGCCGACCCGCATCGCCCAGCGGCTCGCGTAATAGACCGCACGGTCCCATTCCACGGTGTCGTCAACGATAACGAGACATTTTGGCTTGTGACCCGTCTCGTAGCTACGTCGCTGGGTGGTCATGCATGTCCCGATGCTGCGCCAAGCAGGCTCCATGCTGCCACGCCGCAGCCATACCCGACAAGCGGGTGGGTCGGCGCGTATTTGGCAAAAGTGCATACGGCTTTGCGTTCGAAAGACGCGCGCATCATTGGGTGCGCTGCGTCATTTCAACCGCCGGTGCGGAACTATTTCTTCCGGACAAAGCCGACGATGTCTTTTGCCGTCTTCATGGTTTCGTCAGCGATGGCTCGCGCCCGGTCGGCGCCGTCAATCAAGATCGCATCGACATAGCCGGGGTCCGCGACCAGCCGTTTCATCTCCGAGGCGATCGGCGACAACCGTGAGACGCAGAGTTCGACCAGCGAATTCTTGAAACTTGAGAACTGTCCGCCGCCGAATTCGCCAAGCACCTCGGATTTGGTGCGGCCCGACAACGCGGCATAGATCCCGACAAGGTTGTCGGCCTCGGGACGGCTCTCCAGACCCTTTTCCTCCGTCGGCAGAGGTTCGGGGTCGGTTTTTGCCTTGCGGATCTTCTGCGCGATGGTGTCGGCATCGTCGGTCAGGTTGATCCGCGAATTGTCCGAGGCATCCGACTTCGACATCTTCTTGGTGCCGTCGCGTAACGACATCACGCGTGTCGCCGGGCCCGTGATCAGCGGCTCGGGTTGCGGAAAAAACAGCCCGTCGCTGAATCCGCGGCTGCGGATCGAGTCGCCGAAATCATTGTTGAATTTTTGCGCGATATCGCGGGACAGTTCGAGGTGCTGCTTCTGGTCCTCGCCGACCGGCACATGGGTGGCGCGGTAGACCAGAATGTCGGCAGCCATCAGCACCGGGTAATCATAAAGCCCGACGGAAGCATTCTCGCGGTCCTTGCCGGCCTTTTCCTTGAACTGCGTCATGCGGCTGAGCCAGCCGACGCGCGCGACGCAGTTGAATATCCACGCCAGCTCCGCGTGTCCGGACACCTGGCTCTGGTTGAACACGATGTGCCTCTTCGGATCGATGCCTGAGGCAATGAAGGCCGCGGTCACCTCGCGGGTGTTGCGCGCGAGCTGGGTCGGCCCGCCCCAGACGTCAACGCCCTGCGTGATCGCGTGCATGTCGACAACGCAATAGAGGCAGTCATGGGTCTCCTGCATCTTCACGAAGTTGACGATGGCGCCGAGGTAATTGCCGAGATGCAGATTGCCCGTCGGCTGCACGCCTGAAAATACCCGTTCAACAATCGCCATGGCCAGCTTTCCGAAGTCTGTCTGAATCCTGCGCCGCCAAACATCGATCGGCGCTATGCGCCGTCAATTGCCAATAGGCGCCA
>DATGGY010000193.1:0-27805 GCA_035308285.1 Bradyrhizobium sp.
TCGCGCCGGCTGGTGGAAAGCCGGCAGAGACCAAAAAAGCCCGATCCGTCGTTGCTTTAAGTCGCGTCCCCCGTTGAGAACGAGGTGCACCGGTTCGCCTCCGGCTGCCAGTCACGGTTGCAAGGAGCGAGGAGACCTTCAACGGCATCTCTTGAGAGAGATGCTGGCCTCTCAAATCTTCGACTAAGAAGTCACCGACTTACTAAGTCTTGGACTCGAGCGACCCTCGGTTCTTCGTCCCTTGGCGGCTGTCCGGCCTCTTGTCCGGATACCCACCGACTGACACACGACCACAGGCACGTGCGAAATTGGGCAATTCTGCAAATAAGCGTTTTGAGTCTGCTTCGCAACAATTTTTTTAGGTTGAGGGGAAATTTCCCTAACGGCTGCTTACGTCGTCACGCCTGGAAGCGCGCGAGCGAGGTCGAACATGAACGCGCGTTAAGTTTCTTTAACGAAGTGTAAGCGCTCGAAGCGCGCCTCGCGGTATCTCGCGCGGCGCGGCTTACGCGCGGCGCGTGAAGGGCTCGACGCGCTGTGCTGCGCGGAAGAACACCACCATGACGAAGACGCCGATCGCGAACAGCACGGCTTGCAGGATGTGCGCCCAGGTATCTTCAGGGATGCTCAGATAGAACGTCTCCGGCGGCAGCAGGATTGCGAGCGCCCAACCGCCGGCGAACGCCGCGCCGAACACCTCTGCGCCGATCAGGATCGCCGCCGAGAGGACGGTGATGACACTGGGCCAGACGATCTGGCGGCCGCTCGTCGGGGTGGTCTGCGAACTCATGGGCAAACTCCTGTTTGAGGGCCGCAATCTCCATGAAAAGGGCGGCGCTATCAAGCGCAAAAGGCCCAAAAAAGCCCTATCGCGTGATATAGCGTCGCCCGATAGAATTGGGATGCAAACGAGAATTGTGATGTCAGATACAACGGAAATGACGGCTACAGCGCCAAGCAACCCGCTGCTCAAGGCGTGGCAGACGCCGTTCGAGACCCCGCCCTTCGCCGACATCGCGCCGGAGCACTTTCTCCCCGCCTTCGAGCAGGCGTTCGCCGACCACGCGGCCGAAATCGCCGCGATCACCCATGATCCTTCGGTGCCCGACTTCGCCAACACGATCACCGCGCTCGAGCGCTCGGGCAAGCTGCTCGACAAGGTTTCGGCGGTCTTCCACGACCTGGTGTCGGCGCATTCCAACCCGGCGCTTCTGGAGGTCGACAAGGAGGTGTCGCTCAGGATGGCGCGTCACTGGAACCCGATCATGATGAACGCCGTGCTGTTCGGCCGGATCGCGCTGTTGCACGACAATCGGGCCACGCTAGACCTGACCGGCGAGCAGAGGCGGCTCCTGGAGCGCACCTATACCCGTTTCCACCGCGCCGGCGCCGGGCTCGACGAGGCGGCCAAGGCGCGGATGGCCGAGATCAACGAGCGGCTGGCCCATCTCGGCACGACCTTCAGCCACCATCTCTTGGGCGACGAGCAGGACTGGTCCCTGGAGCTTGGCGAAGCCGATCTTGACGGCCTTCCCGACAGTTTTGTCGCAGCCGCTAGATCGGCGGCGGAGGAGCGCGGAATGGCCGGCAAGGCGATCGTGACGCTGTCGCGCTCCTCGGTCGAGCCCTTCCTCAAGACCTCCGGCCGCCGCGAGCTGCGCGAGAAGGTCTACAAGGCCTTTGTCGCGCGCGGCGACAATGGCAACGCCAATGACAATAATGCGGTCATTGTCGAGATCCTGAGCTTGCGCGAGGAGAGCGCCAGGCTCCTGGGCTACCCGACTTTCGCCGCCTATCGCCTCGAGGATTCGATGGCCAAGACGCCGGAAGCGGTGCGGGGCCTGTTGGAGCGGGTCTGGACGCCGGCGCGGGCCCGCGCGCTCGCCGATCGCGACGACCTCCAGGCGCTGGCGGCCGAGGAGGGCGGCAATTTCGCGCTCGCCCCCTGGGACTGGCGCTATTACGCCGAGAAGCTGCGGCAACGCCGCGCCAATTTCGACGACGCCGCGATCAAGCCGTATCTGGCGCTCGACAACATGATCGAGGCGGCCTTCGACTGTGCCAGCCGCCTGTTCGGCCTCAGCTTCTCCGAGCGCAAAGATATCCCGGTCTGGCATCCGGACGTGCGGGTCTGGGAGGTTGCGGACAGCGCGGGCAAGCACAAGGCGCTGTTCTATGGCGACTACTTTGCCCGGCCCTCGAAGCGTTCGGGGGCGTGGATGACCTCGCTTCGCGACCAGCAAAAGCTTGACGGCGAGGTCGCGCCGTTGATCATCAATGTCTGCAACTTCTCCAAGGGGGCGGACGGCCAGCCCTCGTTGCTGTCGCCGGACGACGCCCGCACCCTGTTCCACGAATTCGGCCACGCCCTGCACGGGATGCTGTCGGACGTGACCTACCCATCGCTATCGGGCACCAACGTATTCACCGATTTCGTCGAACTGCCCTCGCAGCTCTACGAGCACTGGCAGGAACAGCCGCAGGTGCTGCGGCAATTTGCCCGGCATTACCAGACCGGCGAGCCGCTGCCGGACGACCTGCTGAAGCGCTTCATCGCCGCGCGCAAATTCAACCAGGGCTTTGCCACGGTCGAATTCGTCGCCTCCGCGCTTTTGGACCTCGAATTCCACACCAAGCCTGCTTCCGCCAGCCGGGATGTGCGGGCCTTCGAGCGCGAAGAACTGACGAAAATCGGGATGCCCGCGGAAATTTCAATGCGGCACCGGCCCCAGCAATTCGGGCACGTCTTCTCCGGCGGTTACTATGCCTCGGGCTATTACAGCTATATGTGGTCCGAGGTGATGGATGCCGACGCCTTCGGCGCCTTCGAGGAGGCCGGCAATATCTTTGACCCTGCGACCGCAAAGCGCCTGCACGACGACATCTATTCCTCGGGCGGTTCGCGCGATCCGGAAGACGCCTATGTCGCGTTCCGTGGCCGGGAGCCGGAAGCGGAAGCGCTGCTGCGCCGCCGTGGCCTTCTGGAAGCGCCCGAGGCGGCGTGAGGTGGGTAACGCGACGCACCGCTGCCTTGCCTTGGTGCTATTGGCCGGCACGCTGGTGTTCGGCCCACAGGCAGCGCAGGCACACCCCCATGTCTGGATCACATCGACGAGCGAGCTGATCTACGCCCCGGACGGCTCGATCACGGGTGTGCGTCACGCCTGGACATTCGACGACATGTTCTCGACCTACGCCTTGCAGGGCATCGAGAGCAAGACCAAGGGCGTCTACAGCCATGAGGAGCTGGCGCCGCTGGCGCAGACCAATGTCGAATCGCTGAAGGAGTTCGGCTACTTCACCTTCGCCAAGGCCGACGGCAAGAAGCAGAAATTCATCGAGCCGGTCGATTACTTCCTCGACTACAAGGATGGCCTTCTGATCCTGCACTTCACCCTGCCGCTGCAGACCCCGGTGAAGTCGAAAGAGCTGGCGCTCGAGGTGTTCGATCCGACGTTCTTTGTCGATTTCAAGCTCGCCGACAAGGATCCCGTCAAACTGGTCGGCGCTCCGGCCGCCTGCCAGGTCAGCTTCCAGCGCCCGAACGACGGCGCGGCAAGCGCGCAGAAGCTCGGCGAGCAGAACTTTATCAGCGGCGACAATTCCAACTTCGGGGCGATGTTCGCCAACAAGATCATGGTGGCGTGCCCATGAGGCTGCGGTCTCTCCGGAAATGGCGGCCAAGCCTCGCACATGGTCTGGCGATCGGCGTTATGGCAGTCGCCGCCGTTCTGCTGCTCGACGGCCTCATGCATGTCCTGACGGCGCAAACGCCGTTCGGCGGCCCGCGCCCGAGCGCCGAGCCGCAAGTCGGCGGCATCGTCGGCTGGCTGCTCGCCAAACAATCGGAATTCTACCGCGAGATATCCTCGACCATACGCGTCGCCAAATCCGACGGCAGCGCGGTCTGGACGCTGCTGGCGATTTCCTTTGCCTACGGCATTTTTCATGCCGCCGGTCCTGGTCACGGCAAGGCGGTGATCTCGTCCTATCTGGTTGCCAATCAGGAGACGGCGCGGCGCGGCGTGGTGCTGTCCTTTGCCTCCGCGCTGACGCAATCGCTGGTCGCGGTGGTGATTGTCGCCATCGGCGCCTTAATGCTCAACGCCACCGCCAAGGCCATGTGCGGGGCGGAGAAGACAATCGAGATTGCGAGCTACGCCCTGATCGCGGCATTCGGCGCAAGACTGGTCTGGACCAAGGGCGGCGGTTTTATGCGTGCGTTACAGGGGTCGCGGCCGGCACTCGCGATGGTCGCGGCGACGCACCATCATGATCACCATAACGACGATCACGTCCATGACGAGCATTGCGGCCACGCCCACGGCCCGGAGCCGAGCGAACTCGCCGGCCCCGGCGGCTGGCGGCGCGGCTTTGGCGCGATTTTCGCGGTGGGACTGCGGCCCTGTTCGGGGGCGATCCTGGTTCTGGTGTTTGCGCTGGCGCAGGGTCTGTTCTGGGCCGGCATCGCGGCAACCTTCGTGATGGGGATCGGCACCGCGATCACGGTTGCGGCGATTGCCGTCATGGCGGTGTCGGCCAGGGACGTGGCGCGCCGTCTGAGCGGCGCCAAGGAAGGCGGCGGCGCGCTTTTCATGCGCGGCGTCGAATTCGCCGCCGCGGGGCTCGTGCTGTTATTCGGCGTCGGTCTCTTGTTCGGCTATCTCACGGCCGAACGGGTGACGTGCTTTTAGCTGCTCGCAGGTCCAGCCGCCGCGGGCGCGAGCGGGCGTCTTGCCAACTCCCTCTCCAGGTTCGTGATATTCTCAAACAGCCGCCCCGTGGTGAGCTGGAGAAAATAAAATCCGAACTGCGGATTCTGGAAATAAAGCTGCTTGACCTGGTCGTAGGTGATCACCAGTACCCGACCAGGTTCAACGCATTCCAGCGTTCCGGTGCGAGCCTTGTCGGGCGTCAAGAAGCCGAGTTCTCCAACGACCTGACCGTGCGCGATCTCTATGCCGATTTCAGTAAGCCGAAATCGTCCCGAAACGATGAAGAACATCTCGTTGGCCGTGCCGCCTCGGTGAAACAGCGTTTCACCCGCGCGAACTTCGCGGATCGTGCTGAACGGCTTGATCCACTCCATGCTGAGGTCGTCTCGCGTGGCCACGCGAACCTGCTTGACCAGCGCCAGCATCTGCCGCAGCCGCATCGTGTTTAGAGGCAACAATATGAGATGAAGAAAGAGGACCGGATAGGCCAGGGCCAGATAACCGTAGGCGATAAAGAATACGTTGCTCACAATGCCGGCCACGCGAAGCGGAATCATGGTCTTCATATAAAATGTGAGGAAGACGCACACGGCGGCGGCATAGCCAATCATTTCGGCTTGAGTCACGGCAAAATTCCTCGATAAAAAATCGCGCCCGGGGTCTTGTGGTCAAAAGCCTACCAGCTTGACGTGGCTCTCGCCACCGCCGGGCCCCTACATCGGCAAATAGCCGCGGATCGCCGGCATGAAGAAGATCGCGATGTTGATCGCAAAGCCGATGGTCCACAGGATCGAGCGCAACGTCGGCCGATCGCCGAGATAAGTGAACACATAGGCGATCCGCACGATTAGAAACAGCACCGCCAATTCGTCGATCAAATTCTGCGGCGCGGCGCGGAATTCCGCGAGCAGGACGGCGGCAGCAAAAAACGGAAGCGCTTCGATGCCGTTCTGGTGCGCGCCCAGCGCGCGGGCGCGAAGCGGATCTTCGAAAAAGGCCGGGTCGCGCGGTTTGGAATTGTCGTAGCTGCGAAACCCGATCCACTTGATCGGTGCGATCGACATCAGATAGAGCATCACGCTTCCGAAAACGCACCATTCGGCGATTGTCATGGTTCCCTCGGGCAACGTGGCGGCCGACGACGCCTCGCATCGCCGGGCAGTAAGCGACAGTATCGAAACCGCGGTTATCTTGACAAGGATGGTCCGACGCGCGAAGCCAACGATATCATGACAACGGTCATCCCCAGAGAGAAGGCAACGGCTGCGGCCGACATCAGGCCGGAGCGCGTCGGGGTTCTCCTGGTCAATCTCGGCACCCCCGACACTGCGGATTCGCGCGGTGTGCGCGTTTATCTCAGGGAGTTTCTGTCCGATCCCCGCGTGATCGAAGATCAGGGCCTGCTGTGGAAGCTGGTGCTCCACGGTATCATTCTGCGCACCCGTCCGGCGCGCAAAGCGCGCGACTACCTGAAGATCTGGAATGCTGAGAAAAACGAATCTCCGCTCAAGACCATTACGCGCGCGCAATCCGAGAAACTGGCTGCCGCCATATTGGACCACGACCATGTCGTGGTCGATTGGGCGATGCGTTACGGCAATCCGTCGATCGCTTCGCGGATCGAGTCTCTCGTCGCGCAAGGCTGCGACCGGCTCCTGGTGGTGCCGCTTTATCCGCAATATTCGGCCGCGACCTCGGCGACCGTTTGCGACGAGGTGTTTCGCGTGCTTGGCAAGATGCGCGCGCAACCGACGCTTAGGGTGACACCGCCCTATTACGACGATCCCGGTTACATCGAGGCGCTGGCGGTTTCGATCGATACCCACCTGGCGAGCCTGCCGTTTCAGCCTGAACTTATCGTGGCCTCCTTCCACGGCATGCCGCAGAAATATGTCGACAAGGGCGATCCCTATGAACGCCAGTGCGTCGCGACCACCGAAAGCCTGCGCCGGCGCTTGGGACTTGACGCTTCAAAACTCCTGCTGACGTTCCAGTCGCGGTTCGGCTTCGACGAGTGGCTCAAGCCCTATACCGATAAAACCATCGAGAAGCTCGCCAAGGACGGCGTGCGCCGCATTGCCGTCGTCACGCCCGGGTTTTCAGCCGATTGCCTGGAGACACTGGAAGAAATCGCGCAGGAAAACGCCGAGATTTTCAAACATCACGGCGGCGAGCAATTCACCTTCATCCCGTGCCTGAACGACAGCGAGCCGGGCATGGATGTGATCCGCCAGCTCGTGCTGCGCGAGCTTCAGGGCTGGATATGATCCTCGCGCGATCCGTCCCGTGGCTTTCATCCTTCGAGACGGCCGCGTTGCGGCCTCCTCAGGATGAGGTCTAGGACCTTGTTCAGGCCTTAAATCCTCATGGTGAGGAGCGCAGCATCGCTGCGCGTCTCGAACCACGAGGCCATTGGATGGATCGCGGTCATGATAGACCCAGTTGGAAAATGCCTCTAAACCCGCCACTATTCGGTTGCCGAACGTCTGGCGGCCGGCAAACTCGGCCTTACTTATCTCCGTAAATTGTTGGCTGAACCGGCGGGGCCGGGATGCAGACCAACAAGCGTTTCGCCCGGGCGCGTTTCGAGCCGGGCATTGGGAGGATTTATGACCGGTTTCGACATCTTCGCCATTGCGTTGGTTCTTCTGGTGATTTTCACGCTGTTTGCCGGCATCAAGACCGTGCCGCAGGGCTATGATTGGACCATCGAGCGGTTCGGCAAATACACTCGCACCCTGTCGCCGGGACTGAACATCATCGTGCCTTATTTCGACCGCGTCGGCCGCAAGATGAACATGATGGAGCAGGTGATCAGCATTCCCGAACAGGAGGTGATCACCAAGGACAACGCCACCGTGACGGTCGACGGCGTCGCGTTCTTCCAGGTGTTCGATGCTGCGAAAGCGAGCTATGAGGTCTCCAATCTCCAGCAAGCGATCATCGTGCTGACCATGACCAATATCCGCTCGGTGATGGGCGCGATGGACCTCGACCAGGTGCTGTCGCATCGCGACGAGATCAACGAGCGCCTCTTGCGGGTCGTGGACGCCGCGGTCTCGCCATGGGGGCTGAAGGTCAACCGTATCGAGATCAAGGACATCGTGCCGCCGGCCGATCTCGTCGAGGCAATGGGGCGGCAGATGAAGGCCGAGCGCGTCAAGCGCGCCGACATTCTGCAGGCTGAAGGCCAGCGCCAATCCGAGATCCTTCGTGCTGAAGGTGCGAAACAGAGCCAGATCTTGCAGGCCGAGGGTCGCCGAGAGGCCGCTTTCCGCGATGCGGAAGCGCGCGAGCGCTCCGCGGAGGCCGAAGCCAAGGCGACGCAAATGGTTTCCGAGGCGATCGCCAAGGGCGACGTTGCCGCGTTGAACTATTTTATCGCCGACAAATATATCAAGGCGTTCGGGCTTTTGGCGGAATCGCCGAACCAGAAAGTCATCATGCTCCCGGTCGAGGCGATGAGCATGCTCGGCTCGCTGGCCGGCATCGGCGAAATCGCCAAGGCGACCTTTGGCGAAAGCGCGGCTTCCGCCCAGGCCGCCGCGCGGCGTGCCTCGGTGCCGAGCGCCGGATCGCCTGCCGTTCCACCGGCTTAGAGTCCATGCGATGAGGATCGTTCAGCATCGTGCGAGGTCTTTCACCTCTCCCATGGGGAGAGGTCGGATCGCGCTTGCGATCCGGGTGAGGGGGTACGCCCCATCGTTAGACCGTCACCCCTCGCCCCAGCCCTCTCCCATCGAAGTCGGATTTATCCGACTTCGACGATTTGAGAGTCCCATCTCGGGTAAACCCGAGATGGGCGGGAGAGGGAGCTCACCGCCGTTGGCGCGAGAGGGAAAACCATGACCGAGATGTTCGTCACCTTGGGCACCTGGAACTGGCTGATCTTCGGCATCATCCTGATGGCGCTGGAGTTGCTCGCGCCGGGGGTGTTTCTGTTCTGGCTGGGATTGGCGGCCTTGCTGGTAGGGCTGTTGTCGTTTGCATTCAGCCCGACCTGGCAGACCCAGATCCTGATGTTTGCCGTCTTCGCGGCGGCCGCGGTACCGTTGTGGCGGCGTATCGCGCGCGCCAACAAGGCGGTCAGCGAGAGCAATCCCTTTCTCAACAAGCGCGCCGATGCGCTGGTCGGCCGGGTGTTCACGCTTGAAAAGCCGATCATCGATGGTTCGGGAACGGTGCGGATCGACGATACGATCTGGCGGATTGCCGGGCCCGATGCTCCTGCCGGAAGCCGGGTCAGAATCGTCCACGCCGACGGCGCCAGCCTGACGGTGGCCGCGGCTTAGTTCAGCGCCTTGCTCCATCGCTCGGCGAAGCGATGCAGCGGCAGAAAGGTTTCCAGCAATTCGCGGCCAAGGGGCGTGAGGCCATATCCCTTTGTAGGCACGAGTTCGATGAGGCCGGCGGCCCGCAGCTCGGACAGCCGCGCCTGCATCACGGTCGGCGAGGCTTCATCGCAAGCGGCACGGAGCGCACGCGAGGTCAGCGATCCCTCGCGCAGCTCCCACAAGATGCGCAAGCTCCAGCGCCGCCCCAATAGATCAAGCAGCGCCATGATCGGGCGGCCGGTGCGCGAGCCACGCACGCGGCGTTTGTTCGAGATCGCAGGTTTTTTCGGCATCGGGGACCCCGTCATGCGACTTGCATCGTGCTACAAATAATGTAGCATACTGCTACGTTTATTGTAGCACAGGAGCAGGCGATGTCACGACAGACTGTGTCACGACAGACTATGTCACGACAGACTATGTCACGACAGACTATGTCACGAACAGCAATGTCACGAATTGCCCCGCTCGAGCCGCCTTATGAGCCGGAAATTGCGGGACAGTTCGACCGCATCATGCGCGGCGCGCCGCCCTTGCTGCTGTTTCGCGTGGTCGCGTCCAACGCGCGCGTCTGGGAGAAATTCCGCGCCGCCAGCCTGCTCGACGGTGGTCCGCTCACGTTGCGGGAACGCGAAATCGTCATCGACCGTACCTGCGCGCTCACCGGATGCGAATACGAATGGGGCGTGCATGTCGCCATCTTTGCGAAAGCGGCTGAATTGACCGATGCGCAGGTCCGCGCCACCGTGCGCGAGGCCGCCGATGCGCCGTGCTGGTCGACCCCCGAGCAAGCGCTGATCGCGGCTGTCGATGCCTTGCACGCCCGAGCCACTCTGAGCGATGCTGAATTCAAGGCGCTGTCGCCACATTACGACGACGCGAAGGTCATTGAAATCATCCTGCTCTGCGGCTTCTATCGGAC
Organism: Bradyrhizobium sp.; assembly: GCA_035308285.1. Classification (GTDB taxonomy): domain Bacteria; phylum Pseudomonadota; class Alphaproteobacteria; order Rhizobiales; family Xanthobacteraceae; genus Bradyrhizobium. Next base: position 9,972 of record DATGGY010000193.1, read on the forward strand.
CGTGTCGTATCTGGCGAACGGACTCGATCTGAAGCTGGAGGAGAAGGCGGCGAGGTTTCCGACGAACTAACCGTCATTGTTGCGAGGAGCGAAGCGACGAAGCACGTAATGACGGCGAAGGGCTAATATGCCCCTACGCCGCGCCGGCGCGCAGCACGTCGTGGACGTGAACGATGCCGACCGGCTTCCTGCCTTCGGCGACGATCAGCACGGTGACCGCGGGCCTCGAGGAATCGATACTCTCCCGCATGATTTCGGTGGCGAGCATGCCGGGAGCGATCGTCTTGGGATTCTTCGTCATCACTTCATCGACAAGGGCTGTCAGCAGGTCGGGCCGCAGCATGTGACGCCGCAAATCGCCATCGGTGATGATGCCGACGATGTCGCCGTTCTTGTCCAGGATACAGACGCAGCCGAATCCCTTGGCCGACATTTCCACCAGCGCGTCCGACATTTTTGTGCCAAGCGGCTTCAGCGGGATGGCGTCGCCGGTATGCATGATATCGCGGACGAATTTCAGCATCGCCCCGAGCTTGCCGCCGGGATGGAAATTGGCGAATTCAAGCGCCGTGAAGCCGCGGCTCTCGAGCAGCGCAATGGCAAGCGCATCGCCGATCGCGGCCTGCATCAGTGAAGATGTGGTCGGCGCCAGATTATGCGGACAGGCTTCGCGCACCTTCGGCAGCTCCAGGACGATTTGAGCGGCGGCGCCGAGCGGCGATTCCGCATTTGAGGTCACCGCGATCATCGGAATCGCAAAGCGCCTCGCATAATTGATAAGGTTCTTCATCTCCGGCTGCTCGCCCGACCACGAAAGCGCGACGATGACGTCATCCGGCGTGATCATGCCGAGGTCGCCGTGGCTTGCCTCAGTCGCATGCACGAAAAAGGCGGGGGTGCCGGTCGAGGCCAGCGTGGCCGCAATCTTTCGCGCGACATGGCCGGATTTGCCCAAACCGGTCACGATGATGCGGCCCTTCGCATCGCGGATGCTATCGACGGCGGCGGCGAAGGCCGGCCCGAGTGAGCCTCGAAGCGCGGCGGATATGGCTGATATGCCGCCGCCACCGGCGTCGAGCGTGCGGAGCGCCGACGCAACGGCGGCATTGGTGGGGTCAGTGCCGGATGATTTGGCCATCGAATTGGGCATATGTGGTTCCGAGGGAGGATTGACCCACGTGCCCGTTTTCGGCGGCACGGGAGCCTTCCTTAGCATGGTCGAACCTGCGGGGCGACGCGAGGGTCACCCTTCTCAACGGCTCATTAACCATAATTGTTTTAACTCCGTTAACGACGTTTTCCAGGCGCTTCGTCGCGGCCCTGGAACCCGGCATTCAAGCGTATGAATTCGTTGAGGTATTCCCATCGCGATGTCGGGCCCAGCAACGGGCCGCCGCAAGCGCGGGACCGCTTTACGCGCGCTGTTGGCTTGCCTTGGGCTGGTTAGCTTCGATGTGCCTCACTTGCACGCCCAAACCGTCGCCTCCGACTTGTTGCGCCCAGTTCCGGACGGCTTCCTCGCGCCCCGAAATTCTCCGCTACGCAAGACGAGCGAGAACCTCGCCGACAAGACCGCGGATGGTACCGGCGACGACCAATCGCACGCCAGCAACAGACCGGCACCGTCGCGGATCGGCAATATTCCAACTTACGGCCTTCCCGCCGCGAGCGGTGCCTCGGACGCGGGCTTCGACTCACTCAATCGCACGCGCCGGCGGCGGCCGGCACCGTCGACGGCCAGCCGCCGCGCAAACGCCTGAAGGTCGACAACGATCCGTTCGGTCCGGTCGGCGACTACGCCGGCAGCTTTCTGATCAAGTCGGCGGTCGAACTGCGTGGCGGCTACGACACCAATCCCGGTCGGCTGCCGACGCCGCAAGGCGCGCCGTTCTGGGTGGTCGCGCCGGAATTTCTCGCGGTGTCGAACTGGGAGCGCCACGCGCTGGTCGCGGACTTGCGCGGCTCGTTTTACCGGATACGGCAACAGCCTTCCGGCGATCGTCGATGGCGCGATTTCACCGGCGCCGACCGATGTCAGCCACCCGGATTTCCTCGGTCACATCGACGGCCGTCTCGACGTCACCGAGGATACAAGCGTCACCTCGCAGCTTCGCCTGCGCGTGGCGATCGACAATCCCGGCAGTCCAAACATCCAGGCGGGGCTTGCGGCCTATCCGGTCTATGCGACGTTTGGCACCACCGTCGGCGTCGACCAGAGGTTCAACCGGCTCGAGATTGCGGGCGGCGCGACCTTCGACCGCACCGTCTATCAGAACTCCACGCTCAGCGACGGCACCATCGCCAGCAACGCCGACCGCGCCTTCAATCAATATGGCGGCGTCGCCCGCGTCAGCTACGACCTGACGCCAGGAGTGAAGCCCTTCGTCGAGGTCGAGGGCGACAGCCGTTTCCACGACCAGTTTCTCGACAATTCAGGCTTCGCGCGCAATTCCACCGGCGCCTATGCCAAGGCCGGCACCTCGTTCGAATTCTCAAGGCTCCTGACCGGTGAAATCTCGCTCGGCTACCTGGCGCGCGATTATGTCGATCCCCGCCTCGACCGCCTGGCGGGCCTGTTGACGGCGTCCTCGCTGACCTGGACCGCGACGCCGCTGACCACCGCGAAGTTCTATTCCACCACCTCGATCGACGAAGTGATCGTGCCCGGCGTCTCCGGCGTGTTGACGCACACCTACACCGTCGAGGTCGATCACGATTTCCGCCGCTGGCTGACGGCAATTGGAAAATTCATCTACGGCACCTACGACTACCAGGGCGACGGCCGCTTCGACAAAACCTATACGCTCGAAGGCGATCTCATTTACAAGCTCACGCGCGACTTCTGGATCAAGGGCACGCTGCAGCGGAATATTCTCGACTCCAATATTCCCCTCGCAAGCTCAGTCTCGACGGTAGCGATGCTGGGTGTGCGGGTGCAGAATTAACGCATGATGAGATCAGGTTAAGCAGCAGCGGCGGCGGAGGTATGCCCCCTCTCCTTTGGGAGAGGGCTGGGGTGCGGGTTGACGGTTTCTCGATAGAGCAGTGCCGGCGCCTGTCCGGCGGCGAGCAGGTGAGGGCCGTCTCCCGTTCCAATTCGAAATTTATTTTTATCCAAGGATCGTCGCCAAGGCAGAACAACTTGCCCGGCCATTCTGGTTTCTTGCGATCAAGGCGAGTATGATGGCGGGATCCATTCGTGACGCCGCCTAACGTGGTGACGAAAGGAGGTGCGAAATGAGGATCGCGTTTTGCTCCCACCTGCTGATGCCGCTTGTTGTCATCCCCGCGCTTGCCACCCCGATCAGCGCGAGCGCGAACACGCCGGCGTTTACATTTCGCAGCTCGGGAACTTGTCTGGCTTCACCGATGGGCTTCAACGCGAAGTTGGAACCCGTCAACACCGGCATTGCCTGGACCTCGACATTTGCCGGCACGGGCAGCGTTGACGATCACGGCGCAGCGAGTGAGGTCGGCCAGGCCGTGGACACCGCCTCCTTCGGCGTTGGGCCACGAATGCATTCCCCCGCCGCACACGCCTATGAAGACCGGTTCACGGTTGCTATCGCCGATCCGGGCGACGGCAGCGGCGGTACCTTCCGCGCGGGGATGATAAGCGGAACCTTTACCGCCGGGCCCTATGCGGGGCGGAGTTTCAGCCTTTCAGGTTTCGAGCTCAAGAAAGCCACCGGCGACCGCGGGTCAGATGTCTACGCGAGCGCCGCGTCGCCCATCGTGCAGACGGTATCGCTCGGCGATGGGGTGAAGTTTGAGCGCGTCTGCGTATTGACGGTGTCAACATCGCCGCGGCGCTAGGGGGAGATGCGTCAAAACGCGGTCGCCTTTCGCTTTGCGACGGAAGTTAGCTTTCGCTTACCTTAGCGACGGCGACCATGCCGCTTCCGTTCCTGCGGACCCCACCACTCACCGCGGCAAACTCGTCGCTCCCATGAGGAACGCATCGATCGCCCGCGCGCACAGCCTTCCCTCGCGGATCGCCCACACCACGAGCGATTGGCCGCGGCGCATGTCGCCGGCCGAGAACACGTTGGGGCGCGAGGTCTGGTAGTCGGCGGTGTTGGCGCGCACATTGCCGCGCGGGTCGAGTTCGACGCCGAGCGTCTTCAACAGCCCCTCATGCACCGGATGGACGAAGCCCATCGCCAGCAGCACGAGCTGCGCGTCGAGTTCAAATTCGGTTCCCGCGATCGGCTTGAACTTGTCGTCGACCTCCACGCAATGCAGCTTTGCCACCTTGCCGTCGACGCCTGAAAAACGCTGCGTCAGCACCGCATATTCGCGCCGCGCGCCTTCGGCCTGGCTCGAGGAGGTCCGCATCTTCAACGGCCAGTTCGGCCAGGTCAGGCCCTTGTTCTCGCGATCGGGCGGCGCCGGCATGATCTCGAGCTGAGTCACCGAGAGCGCGCCTTGCCGGAACGAAGTGCCGATGCAGTCCGAGCCGGTGTCGCCGCCGCCGATCACCACCACATGCTTGCCGCCGGCAAGAATGTCGGCGACGGAGCCAAGCGGTTCGTTGCCGACGCGGCGGTTTTGCTGCGGCAGGAAATCCATCGCGTAGTGAATGCCCTCGAGATCGCGGCCGGGGATCGGCAGGTCGCGCGGGGCTTCCGCGCCGCCGGTGAGCGCGAGCGCGTCGTATTCGTTGAGCATCTCGCGCGGATCGAGTGCATTGGGAGCGTTGCCGCCGACATGGACGCCGTAGTGGAAGGTGACGCCTTCGGTCTCCATCTGGATGACGCGGCGGTCGATGATGTGCTTTTCCATCTTGAAGTCGGGAATGCCGTAGCGCAAAAGCCCGCCGGCCTTGGCGTATTTTTCGAACAGATGCACGTCGTGCCCGGCGCGCGCGAGCTGTTGCGCGCAGGCCAGCCCCGCGGGGCCCGAGCCGATCACCGCGACCTTCTTGCCGGTCTTGACAGCGGGGATCTCCGGCTTGACCCACCCGTTCTCCCAGGCGCGGTCGACGATCGCGCATTCGATGGTCTTGATGGTGACGGGATTGTCGTCGATGTTGAGCGTGCAGGAGGCTTCGCACGGCGCGGGGCAGATGCGCCCCGTGAATTCCGGAAAATTATTGGTCGAATGCAGGTTGCGCGAGGCCTCTTCCCAGTTGCCCTGGTAGACCAGATCGTTGAAATCCGGAATCTGGTTGTTGACCGGGCAGCCCGGCGTGCCCGGCGCCACCGAGCCGGTGCCGTGGCAATAGGGGATGCCGCAATTCATGCAGCGCGCGGCCTGATCGCGCGTTTCCTTCTCCGTCAGGGGAACGACGAATTCCTCAAAATGTTTCAAGCGTTCGGCGACGGGCTCGTACTTGCGGTCGTGCCGTTCGATTTCCAGAAAACCTGTGACCTTGCCCATTAAAACTGAAGCCTCGAAACTTGAATCATTGCCGTTGCCGCAACAAAGGTGCGCCCCCTCTCCCATGGGGAGAGGGTTGGGGTGAGGGGGTACGGCCTGCCGATAGGCTGTAACCCCTCACCCGGATCGCAACGGACGACGCTTTCGCATCGCCCTGGGCGATCCGACCTCTCACTGTGGGAGAGGTGACCAAAACTCGCACGCATCGTTCCGTGTTCATCCAGCTTGCCTACGCCCCGATCGCGATCTTGGGTTCGGCGTCGGCATTCGCCTTCAATTCCTTCAGCGCGCGTCGGTATTCCACCGGAATCACCTTGCGGAACTTGGGCAGCCAAACCTTCCAGTTCGACAGAATCTCCGCGGCGCGTCTTGAACCCGTCAGTTTGGCGTGGCGGGTGATCAGCACGTGCAGCCGCTCGACGTCGGAGTCGAGCAGGTTCTGGAACACGTCGACTCGGCCATGCGCCTCGAGATCGCCCGACTGGTGATAGGTGTCCTCGTTGATCATCTCTTCCGACAAAACCGGCTCGAGTTCGACCATCGCCATGTTGCAGAGCTTCTTGAAGTCGCCAGCCTCGTCCAGCACATAGGCGATGCCGCCGGACATGCCGGCCGCGAAGTTACGGCCGGTCTTGCCGAGCACGACGACGATGCCGCCGGTCATGTATTCGCAGCAATGATCGCCGGCGCCTTCGACCACGGCGATCGCGCCGGAGTTACGCACCGCGAAACGTTCGCCGGCGATGCCGCGGAAATAGCATTCGCCCTCGATCGCGCCGTACAACACGGTGTTGCCGATAATGATGGATTCCTCGGGTACGATGCCGGAATTGCGCGGCGGCTTGACGATGATGCGGCCGCCCGACAGGCCCTTTCCGACATAGTCGTTGGCTTCGCCTTCGAGATCGAAGGTGACGCCACGGGCGAGCCAGGCGCCGAAAGCCTGCCCCGCGGTGCCCGTGAAATTCACGGCAATGGTGTCGTGCGGCAGGCCGGCATGACCGTAGATTTTCGCCACATTGCCCGACAGCATCGCGCCGGCAGAGCGGTCGGTATTGTTGATCTCCATGTCGATCTTGACCGGCGCGCCGCGGTCCAGGGCTGCTTGCGCCTTTTCGATCAGCCTGCGGTCGAGCACGGCCTCCAGATGATGGTTCTGGGGTTCGGCATGATAGATTTTCTGACCCTTCTCTTCCTTCTGCCGCACAAACAGCTTGGAGAAATCGAGCCCCTTGGCTTTCCAGTGCGCCACCAGTTTCGTTTGGTCGAGCATCTGGGTCTGGCCGACCATCTCGTTGAAGGTGCGGTATCCGAGCCCAGCCATGATCTCGCGGACTTCTTCGGCGACGAAGAAGAAATAGTTGATGACGTGCTCGGGCTGGCCGGTGAAGCGCTTGCGCAGCACCGGGTCCTGGGTGGCGACGCCGACCGGGCAGGTGTTGAGATGGCACTTGCGCATCATGATGCAGCCGGCCGCGATCAGGGGCGCGGTGGCAAAACCGAATTCGTCGGCGCCGAGCAGCGCGCCGATCACGACGTCGCGTCCGGTGCGGAAGCCGCCGTCGACCTGCACGACGATGCGGCTGCGCAGCCGTTCGCGCACCAGCGTCTGGTGGGTTTCGGCAAGCCCGATTTCCCATGGGCTGCCGGCATGCTTGATCGAGGTGAGCGGGGAGGCGCCGGTGCCGCCTTCGAAGCCCGCGATCGTGACATGATCGGCGCGGGCCTTGGCAACGCCGGCGGCAACTGTGCCGACGCCGATTTCGGAGACGAGCTTCACCGACACCTGTCCGTCAGGGTTGACGTTCTTCAGATCGTAGATCAGTTGCGCCAGATCCTCGATTGAATAGATGTCATGATGCGGCGGCGGCGAGATCAGGCCGACGCCGGGCGTCGAATGCCGCACCTTGGCGATGATCGCATCGACCTTGTGGCCCGGAAGTTGCCCGCCTTCGCCTGGCTTGGCGCCCTGCGCCATCTTGATCTGCATCATGTCGGAATTGACGAGATATTCCGTGGTGACGCCGAAGCGGCCCGACGCGACCTGCTTGATCGCCGAGCGCATGGAATCGCCGTTCGGCAGCGGTTTGAAGCGATCGGCCTCCTCGCCGCCCTCGCCGGTGTTGGACTTGCCGCCGATCCGGTTCATGGCGATTGCGAGCGTGGTGTGCGCCTCGCGCGAGATCGAGCCGAACGACATCGCGCCGGTGGCGAACCGCTTCACGATCTCCTTGGCCGGCTCGACCTGATCGAGCGGAACCGGCCTGCGCTTCTCGTCTTCGGCAGCCTTGAGCTTGAACAGGCCGCGCAGCGTCAACAGCCGCTCGGACTGCTCGTTGAGAATCTTCGCAAACGCCCGGTAGCGCTCCAGCGAATTGCCGCGCACGGCGTGCTGCAGCGTCGAGACCGACTCGGCGGTCCAGGCGTGATCCTCGCCGCGGGTTCGGTAGGCATATTCGCCGCCGACGTCGAGCGCGTTCTTGTAGAGCAGCGAATCGCCGAATGCGTCGGCGTGGCGGCGCGCGGTTTCCTCGGCGATCTCGGCAAGGCCCACGCCCTCGATGCGGGTGTGGGTGCCGGCGAAATATTTCGAGACGAAATCGGCCTTCAGCCCGACGGCGTCGAAAATCTGCGCGCCGCAATAGGACTGGTAGGTCGAAATACCCATCTTCGACATCACCTTCAACAGGCCCTTGCCGATCGACTTGATGTAGCGCTTGACGATTTCATGATCGTCCAGCGCCCCCGGCAAGTTGTCCTTCATTGCGACGATGGTCTCGAACGCGAGATAGGGATTGATGGCTTCCGCGCCATAGCCGGCAAGGCAGGCGAAATGATGCACCTCGCGCGGCTCGCCGGATTCGACGACGAGGCCGACCGAGGTGCGCAAACCCGTGCGGATCAAATGATGATGCACGGCCGCGCAGGCGAGCAGCGAGGGGATCGGAATCCGGTCCGAGCCCGCCATGCGGTCGGACAGGATGACGATGTTGATGCCTTCGCGGACCGCTGCTTCCGCGCGCGCGCATAATTCGTCGAGCACCTGTTCGAGTCCAGCCGCGCCAAGGCCGGCGTGGAACGTGGTGTCGAGCGTGCGCGACCTGAAATGGGTGTCGGCGATCTCCGAAATCGACCTGATCTTCTCAAGATCAGCGTCGGTGAGGATCGGCTGGCGCACTTCGAGCCGCTTGGTGCCGGCCACGCCTTCCAGGTCGAACAGATTCGGCCGCGGTCCGATGATGGAGACGAGACTCATCACCAGCTCCTCGCGGATCGGATCGATCGGCGGGTTGGTGACTTGCGCGAAATTCTGCTTGAAGTAGGTGAACAATGGCTTTGGCCGGTCCGACAGCGCCGAGATCGGCGTGTCGTTGCCCATCGAGCCGTTGGCCTCTTCGCCGGTGGAGGCCATCGGCGCCATCAGGATGGTGATGTCCTCCTGGCTGTAGCCGAACGCCTGCTGCCGATCCAGGAGCGGCAGATTCGAGCGCATGCCCTTGGTGGGCGCTTCCGGCAATTCTTCCAGCACGATCTGGGTGCGGTCGAGCCATTCGCGATAGGGATGGCTCTTGGCGAGCTGGGCCTTGATCTCGTCGTCCGGGATCAGCCGTCCCTGTTCGAGATCGACGAGCAGCATCTTGCCCGGCTGCAGCCGCCACTTGGTGACGATCTCATCCTCCGGGATTTTCAGGACGCCCATTTCCGACGCCATCACGATGCGGTCGTCGCTGGTGACGAGATAGCGCGCTGGACGAAGCCCGTTGCGGTCAAGCGTCGCGCCGATCTGGCGGCCGTCGGTGAAAGCGATAGCGGCGGGGCCGTCCCACGGCTCCATCATCGCGGCGTGATATTCGTAGAAGGCGCGGCGCTGTTCATCCATCAACGGATTACCGGCCCAGGCCTCAGGAATCATCATCATGACCGCGTGCGGCAGCGAATAGCCGCCCTGCACCAGGAATTCGAGCGCGTTGTCGAAACAGGCGGTATCGGACTGGCCCTCATAGGAGATCGGCCACAGCCGGCTGATGTCCTTGCCGTACAGCTCGGACGAGACCGAAGCCTGCCGCGCCGCCATCCAGTTGACGTTGCCGCGCAGCGTGTTGATCTCGCCGTTATGGGCGATCATCCGGTAGGGATGCGCCAGCGACCAGGTCGGGAAGGTGTTGGTGGAAAAGCGTTGATGCACCAAGGCCAGCGCGCTCTCGAAATCGCCCTCGCGCAGATCGGAATAATACTTGGCGAGCTGGTCGGCGAGGAACATGCCCTTGTAGATCAACGTGCGGCACGACAGCGAGCATGGATAATAGCCGGCCAGCCCCCGGTCGCGGCGCTGATAGATCGCCTGCGAGATCGACTTGCGCAGAATGTAGAGCCGGCGCTCGAACTCCTCTTCGTTCTTGATATGCGCGCCGCGTCCGATGAACACCTGCATGTTGGCAGGCTCGGTCGGCTTGACGGTTTCGCCGAGCGAAGTGTTGTCGGTCGGCACATCGCGCCAGCCGAGCAGGGTCAATTGCTCGGCCTTGATCTGGTCGGCGATGATGCTCTGGATGACTTTGCGCCAGGCCTTTTCCCTCGGCATGAACAGCGCGCCGACCGCATAATTGCCCGGCTGCGGCAGCGCGAAGCCGAGCTTCTTTGCCTGGCGCGCGAAGAATGCGTGCGGAATCTGCACCAGGATGCCGGCGCCGTCGCCCGCGCGCGGATCGGCGCCGACCGCGCCGCGATGTTCGAGATTGCAGAGAATGCTGATCGCGTCGGTGATGATCCGATGCGACTTCTTGCCCTTGATATTGGCGATGAAGCCGACGCCGCAGGAATCCTTCTCGAGGCCGAGATCGTAGAGACCTTCGGCGGCCGGTCGCCAGGTGTGTTCGCTCGCGAGGCGCGAAGGGAGAGCCGGCTTGCAGGCGGCGGCCGCCGACAGCGCATCCGTCACGATGTGTTCGCGCTCCAACCCCGACCCGCTCATCTTCTTCGCGTCCTCTCAATAAGACTAACGGCCTCGCCGTCGTCGGCGCACCTTGGGCGTTTGCGGCACCCGTCGGGCCACCGCTCGTCCTCCGCGAGCCGCAATGTCCTAAATTCAGGCCCGCGCCGTTCAGCGTCCCCGACGAACGGCCTTGCCTTTATCTTTGGCGCCAAGACGCCCACGCTAGGGGCTGCAATCCCTATGCCGGGTTTGCGGCCGAAATTGAGACAGCAATACTGTCCTAACGCCGACCATGCCAAATTTTTTTCTATCACACAAGCACGTGAAAGTCGCCCGCTGGCTGGTCCGAGGGGGTTGTTCATCTCGGTGGGAGTACGCCTGCGGATTTGAGGCAAGCGCGCCGCGTTCCGGCCCAAGGACCGCCGGATTCCGCGACGAAATTCGGCCCCGGAGAAGGGCGGACATGCCCCCGGTGCAGGGGCGTTACAGGAGCCAGGGACAATGAAGTTGTTCACAGGGTGGGCCATCTCGGCCGGGCTGGTGTTCGCGGCGGTGTCCGCGAATGCGCAAGGGGCGCCTCAAACATCGGGTCGCTCTGGATATGAGGCGGCGTCGGATTTCAGCGGACCCTACGGGGCGGTGCCGCCGAACGCTCCGGTGCAGGGCCCTCCCGTGCATGGCCAAGGCCCGATCTTGCTGCCGCCGCAGGAGGTCTACAGCGTCCTTCGCGAGAATGGGTTCCTGCCGCTTGGAATTCCGCGGTTGCACGGGTTCTTCTACACCATCGCCGTGATCGACCGCCGCGGTGAGGACGGCCGCCTGGTCATCGACGCCCGCGACGGACAGATCGTGCGTTTTGTGCCGGTTTACGGAATGGGCGGCAATTTCAACGGCGGAATGGCGGCGCCTTATCCGCCGGCTGGACGGCTGCCCCCGGTCGGCGAGTTGAGGGGCCCACCGCAACCACCGGATCCGGTGCCGAAGCTGGCAAGCCGTACGCCCGCGGTGCCGATCCCGAGGGCTACGCCGCCGCGCCCCGCTAGCGACAAGCCCATCGCCGAGAAGCCTCAGCCGTCGCAGCAATCCGTAGCCGTGGTGGCCAAGCCGGCTGAAGCGCCGGTAACGCCTCCGGCCCGGGTCGTCGCGGCCAAGCCTGCGCCGCAGATTCTGCCGACGCAGCCGATGCCGCAGGTGCAGGGACTGGATTAGCTTTTATTGGTCGCCCCGGCCTTGAGCCGGGGCCCGTAACCACCGGCGGTTATTTCGAGCAAGCTGGGATAACCCATCCGGCGCAATCACAAGGGCCGGTGGCTATGGGTCCTCGCGTTCCGCGAGGACGACAACAAAAAAACGCCCCGGTTTCGCGGGGCGCTTTGTATTCGGCTCTTCGTCAAACGAGATTACGCAGCAGCCTTCTCGACCGAGCCCTCGATCACCGGCGCAGCTTGTGTGTTGGCGGAAATCGGAATGCTGCGGGGCTTCTTGGCCTCGGGGATCTCGCGAACGAGGTCGACGTGAAGCAGGCCGTTCTCGAGCGAAGCGTCTTTCACGACCACGAAATCGGCAAGCTGGAACACGCGTTCGAAGGCGCGGGCCGCGATACCGCGATAGAGCACCTCGGCTTTGTCCTTGCCGTTCTCATTGACGGTTTTCTCACCCTTGATCGTCAGCGTGTTTTCCTTCGCAACGATCGAAAGCTCGCCTTGCGAAAAGCCGGAAACCGCAACACTGATGCGATAGGCATTCTCGCCGGTGCGTTCGATATTGTAGGGGGGATAGCCGGGGCTGCCGTCCGCGGTGGCCTGGTCGAGCAGGGAGAAGAAGCGGTCGAAACCGACGGTGGAGCGATAAAACGGCGTAAGATCGAAAGTACGCATGGGTAGTCCTCCATTGAGCGACTGTTAAGTGAACCCGCCCGCCATCGGGCCGGGCTTTCGTCTGTTGTGCAGCCTTATGCGTCGGTTCCCCGAAGCACTGGTAGCGGCCTGCACGAAGGTGATATGGGACGGCTCCAACCGCGTTCAAGTGAGGAGCAGGTTGCCCTTTTTTGACGCGCCCGCCCCTTGATTTTCGGCACTTTTCGCCTAGCCGGTTCCATTCCATGACGCTGGTCTCGATCCCCGCCAATCCCGTGCCGGAAAACGTCGTCTCGGGCACGATCAAGACGCCCGACGGCGCCGAATTGCGGTTCGCGCGCTGGGCGCCGCCGGCGGGCCGCAAAGGCACGGTTTGCGTCTTCACCGGCCGCAGCGAGCAGATCGAGAAATATTTCGAGACGGTGCGCGACTTGCGCGACCGCGGCTTTGCGGTCGCTATGGTCGACTGGCGCGGGCAGGGCCATTCGTCGCGCCGCCTGCGCGATCCGCGCAAAGGCTATGTCCGGAACTTCTCCGATTACGAGGTCGATGTCGAAACCTTCGTGCAGCAGGTGGTGCTGCCGGATTGCCCGCCGCCGTTTTTTGCCTTGGCGCATTCGATGGGCGGAGCGGTGATGCTGCGGATCGCGCACGCCGGCAAGCGCTGGTTCGACCGGATAGTATTGTCGGCGCCGATGATCGATTTGCCCGGGTACGCGACCTCGTCTCCGGTGCGTGCGCTGTTGCGGGTCGCGCGCTATGCGGGGCTCGGCGGCAGGTACCTTCCCGGCGGCAATGACGCGCTGACCGGCTCCGAGTCGTTTGTGAATAATCCCCTGACCAGCGATCCCGTGCGCTACGCCCGCAATGCCGCGATTCTCGAGGAGGATCCGACGCTGGGCCTTGGGTCCCCGACGGTGGCGTGGGCGGATAGCGCCTTCAGCGCCATGCACGGTTTTCGCGCCACGACCTATCCGCTGGAAATTCGCCAGCCGATCCTGATGCTCGCCGCCAGCAACGACACCATCGTCTCGACACCCGCGATCGAGGAATTCGCCTATCATCTGCGGGCCGGCTCGCACCTGGTCATTGCCGGCGCCAAACACGAAATCCTGCAGGAGCAGGACCGTTACCGCGCGCAATTCTGGGCCGCGTTCGACGCCTTCGTGCCGGGCACGCCGTTATTCGGCTAACGATGGCAACGCGCGTGTCCATCAACGCCGTGGGTAGTCATGCCCCGCGAATGCGGGGCATCCAGTACGCTGCGGCTTCTCGATTGAATCACTGACGCTGGTGTTTACTGGATCACCCGCTTTCGCGGGTGACGACCACTTGGGGTATCTCAGAAGCTGCATCTCAAGACAGCAACGTCTTGAAAGCTGCTGCCGGGCAGCGCGGTTGCGGCGTTGAGCAGGCCTTCGCTGGTCAGGTTGAAGGCGAGCGCCACGGTTGCAACGGTGAAGAACACCCCGAGCGCCTGCACGAGTTCATCCTTTTCCAGGCCGATCGCCTGCAGGAAGGGCATGGAAGGGATCACCTGCACGCCGGTTGCAATCGATGCCGGTGACGCTGCTTTCGATCCGCGACGCATGGGCCAACCGGCGGCTCGTGATCTGTGCCCGCAGCTTCAAGGCGCTGCCGCGACCGGCAAAGCAATTGGTCGAGCATCTGCGCAAGGCGGCGCGGTAGGAGTGTGAAGCCTCACTTCTCGGTCACGACGCCAGCGTCCTTGATCACCTTGGCCCATCGCTCGATTTCGGTGCCGATGAAATCGCGAAAATGCTCCGGGCTGTCGCCGATCAGCGTGGCGCCCTGGACGGCGAGCTTCTCCTTGACGGCGGGGTCGCGCATCGCTTCGGTCGCGATCCGGTTCAGCGCCGCAACGATTGTGGGAGGCGTGCCGGCGGGCGCCACCATGCCGTACCAGTTCTCCGCGAGCAGGCCCGGCATTCCGACTTCGGCCGTTGTCGGCACTTCCATCGCGGTCGGCGCACGTTCCGGCGCGCCGATCGCAATCGCATGCAACGCGCCGGCCCGGATTTGCGGCAAGATGATCGGCAAATCGAGAAACACCATCTGTACCTGTTTTCCCAGGAGATCGTTGAGTGCCGGTGTCGCGCCCCGATAGGGCACATGCACGATATCGATCTTTGCCGTCAGCTTGAGCAGTTCTCCGGCCAGATGCGGCAGACTGCCGGGGCCGGACGATGCGAAATTGAGTTTTCCAGGCTGCGCCTTGGCGAGCGCGACCAGTTCGCTCATGTTTCTGGCGGGAACGTCGCCGGCGACCACCAGCATTTCCGGCACTTTTGCAACGAGTGTGATGGCTTGCAGGTCCTTCCGCGGATCGTAGGCCACCTTTTCCATGGTGGGGCTGATGGCGAGCGCGCCCGCGCTCGAGATCGCGATGGTGTAGCCATCGGGCTCTGCCTTGGCCACCACATCGGTCCCAAGTACGCCGCCTTGTCCGCCGCGGTTATCGATCACGACCGGCTGCTTGGTCAGTTCCGACATGCGCTGACCGATTACGCGCGCGATGATGTCGTTAGGGCCGCCGGCTGGAAACGGCACGATCAGCCGGATGGGATGATCGGGAAAATCCTCCGCGCCAGCCGATGCCGGAAGCAGCAGCAGCGACAATGCGGTTGCGAGTGCGCCGACTGATCTCATGCAAACCCCGCTAGCCATTCAGCAGCTTTAGCGCCGCTTCATGCACGCGCGGATCGCCGGCGGCAACGATGCGGCCGCCGCTTTGGGCGGGCTTGCCTTCCCAAGTCGTGACGACGCCGCCGGCGCCTCTGATGATCGGAATCAGCGCGGCGATGTCGTAAGGCTTCAACTCGGTCTCGATGACGAGATCGAGATGGCCTGCGGCGAGCATGCAATAGGAGTAGCAGTCGCCGCCATAGCGCGTCAGCCGCACCGCTTGCTGGACGCGGTCGAAGGCGGCGCGGTCGGCAGGCTTCATCAACAACGGGCTGGTCGTGAACAGGGTCGCGTCCCGCAAGGAGGCGCATCGCCGCACTGCCAGCCGTCGTTCCCCGGTCGAACCGGAATAATGCGCCGAGCCGCCGTCGCCGGCAAAACGTTCGCCGATAAAGGGCTGGTTCATCATGCCGAACACCGGCGTTCCCTTGTGCAACAGCGCGATCAGCGTTCCCCAGATCGGAAAGCCGGAAATAAAGGATTTGGTGCCGTCGATCGGATCCAGCACCCAGACATATTCGGCGTCTTCGCCTTCGCTGCCGAATTCCTCGCCGACGATGCCGTGTTTGGGAAAATTGGCCTTGATCATGCGGCGCATCACCGCCTCCGCCGCGCGATCCGCTTCGGTCACGGGATCGAAATCATGGGCAGCACTCTTGTTATCGATGCTTAAAGAGGTCCTGAAGAATGGCAGGATGGTTTCGCCGGAAGCGGTCGCTAGGCGGCCAATGAAGGCTGTAAAATCAATGACCGTCACGGCGTTTCCTTGAGTTGCCGGCTTAGGGTGTCGAGGCTCCTGCGTAGCGCAATCCTGCAAACTCCGCACGGTTAACACCGCGCGGACGGCGGGCTTCGCCCGCCCTTTTCGCGCTTGCCGATTCGGCTGGCGCCTCGTCCTAATTTCTGAAGACCGGCTCGATCACGAATTCGCGAGCGGGCCGAAATCGCTTAACTCGCGGTGGAGCGGCGAGACTATCCATCAGCTAAATAACTGATTTTATTCATAAAAAATATCTTATGCGGCACTTTTGCAACTTGTGCCCGCCGCTTAGCAATTATGCACTGAAAATGACTCGAAAGCCCTTGCACTTTGTGCAGCGCGGTCGCATATTGTTGCGGTGCGGTAGCGCTTTGCGCTATCGCTGCCCTCCTTGGGCGTTTCCTCCCTAGACTTGGGCCGCTTGTTTATTCAAGCGGCCCTTTTTTCTTTAAACTGTCACCTGCTTTTCAGGCGCAATGATGGTGATCATTCGGCCGCCGCCTGGAATGGCCCGAGGTTGTCGAGCGGGACGGTGGCCAGGGCCTCGGCCAGCACCGCGAAATCGTGCGCCACCTGCGCAAATCTCGCACCGCGCGCGCGCCGTCGCTCGTCCATATAGATCGCACGGTTAAGTTCGAGCTGGATGGTATGCAGTCCGGATGCCGGATTGCCGTAATGCTCGGTGATGAATCCGCCGGCATAGGGCTTGTTGCGTCCGACCGAATAGCCGAGCCGGCTCATGGTTTCCTCCACCATGTCGGCGAGCATCGGCGCGCAACTGGTGCCATAGCGATCGCCGATCACCGCGTCCGGCCGACGCGGCTCGTCCCGCGACACGCCGACCGAGGGCATCGAATGACAGTCCACCAGCACCGCCGTTCCAAACACGTGATGCGCGCGGTTGATCAGTCGCCGCAACGCGCGGTGATAAGGTTTATAGAGCGTTTCGATCCTTGCCAGCGCGTCATCGACCGCGATGCGTTCGCGATAGATTTCCTGCCCGTCGCCCACCACGCGCGGGATGGTGCCGAGCCCGCCGGCCACTCTCATCGATCGCGTATTGGCAAAGCTTGGCAGCCTTCCGGAAAACATCCGCGGATCGAGTTCGTAGGGCTCCCGGTTAACATCGACATAAGAGCGCGGAAAGTTGACCGTCACGGTCGGAAAGCCACGATCGCTTAAGCCTCCGATCAGTTCGTCCATGAACGAGTCTTCCGAGCGGCGCAGCGCCGACAGATCGATCCGCGAGGCGATCAGGAATTGGTCCGGATAGACCGATCCGGAGTGCGGCGAATTGAAGATGATCGGAGCCCGCCAGGTCGGCGGCTCGACAATCTCGAACGGGAGCGACGGTTCTCCGTCAAACAGGGTCATTGTCGGGTGCCGTCCATCGAAATCCGCCGTTCTGAGCAGCTTCCGATTCTGCCAGAAATTGGGGTTTTTGCGAGCAGGCATTGTCGATAATGATGGCGGTTCTGCCAAGCGAAAAAAGCAGCCAGGCGGCTGGAACATTGCCTGGCGGCGGAAATTGACCGCCTTCATTGATTCGAGGCGCGATCGGGTCCAGAAATAACCCCAGGAGTAAACGAGACCGACGCTGTTCCCTTCACCCGAAATTTACCCTCTGTCGGGCTTAGTGAAGGGATTGATCCTCCAATCGGGATTCGACGACCGACCGCCATGCACAAAATCCTCCTCGCCGAAGACGACAACGACATGCGCCGGTTCCTGGTCAAGGCGCTGGAAAATGCCGGCTTTCAGGTCTCCCCGCACGACAACGGCATGTCGGCCTATCAAAGGCTCCGCGAGGAGCCGTTCGAGATGCTGTTGACCGATATCGTCATGCCCGAGATGGATGGCATTGAGCTGGCGCGCCGCGCCTCGGAGCTCGATCCCGACATCAAGATCATGTTCATCACCGGCTTTGCCGCGGTTGCGCTCAACTCCGACTCCGCGGCGCCGAAGAATGCAAAAGTGCTGTCGAAGCCGGTCCACCTTCGCGAATTGGTCAACGAAGTGAACAAGATGTTGGCGGCTTGATTCGGCAGGCATTATGGTCGCCGGGCAACCTTGCCTGCCCCCCTTGGAGCCGATATACGAACCCCACCCGATTGCGATAGGGCACGTAGCTCAGCGGGAGAGCACTACCTTGACATGGTAGGGGTCACAGGTTCGATCCCTGTCGTGCCCACCACTC
>DATGGY010000194.1:0-44112 GCA_035308285.1 Bradyrhizobium sp.
GATAGACCGGTGCCTGTTCAGAAGCATCAGAAGCGCCTGCTTCCTGCGTCGTTTGATTCATGGTGCCCTCGTTCCGCGGCGAGAGCTGCAAACTACGCCCCGCGCCAGGCGAATATGGCGAGCGGGGGCGACGGCAGCAAGAACCTTTGGGGCGCTCCAGGCCAGCGCCTCTCGCGGCGTATCGCAGCGGTTCCTGCGGATTCAAAGGTTAACGATTTGGCCAGCGGGCCATTCTGATTCCGGTTTGTTCTCCCCGCAAAAGTTAACGCGCACGAAGAGTTGTGGACGATTTGGCCCTAGCCTGTGGATGGACTCACCGTGCCGTTGCGCGGATTCCGCAAATCACATCACTTCGTCCCGGCAAGCCCTGATCCCGAACTTGGACCGTCAGGGAACTGCAATCGGCAGCGACGCGAAGGACAAAGCGCGGGTCGGCTTGCCGGGTGCGTATCGCTCGTATCGGAATTTCGAAAAGGCAAGGTCGAGACGGCATGTCCCTCCTCGAAAGCACCATCGATTCCCGGAACAATCCGCTCGCGGTGGTCGAGGATGTCGCCAACGACAACAATTTGCCGTTCGAGCGCTCCGGCGAGGACGAGGTCACGATCGTCTCCAAGGGCGACTGGACCGACTATCAGCTCTCCTTCACCTGGATGGCCGAGATCGACGCGCTGCATCTGGCCTGCGCCTTCGACATGAAGATTCCGCAAGCCCGAAAGGGCGAGGCGCAGCGGCTGATCGCGGCGATCAACGAGCAATTATGGGTCGGCCATTTCGATATCTGGACCCATACTGGCATGATCATGTACCGCCAGGCGCTGGTGCTGCCGGGCGGGATGACCGCCTCGAGCGCGCAATGCGAGACCATGCTGGTGAGCGCGATCCACGCCTGCGAGCGCTATTATCCGGCGTTCCAGTTCGTAGTCTGGGCCGGCAAATCCGCGGGCGAAGCCATGAGCGCGGCGATGTTCGACACTGAGGGCGAGGCGTAGGGCGCGTAGGGTTAGGCCCTTGCGCCGCTGCATATTCAGTGTCGTCCCTGCGTAAAGCAGGGACCCATACGCCGCGGCGGTAATGCTTGAGCAAACTGCTTGTGGCCCGCCGCTCGCTTCACTAGAAACGCTGGTGGCTATGGGTCCCTGCTTTCGCAGGGACGACGTGGGTATTTATGGTGGCAGCTTCCAAACTGTTGCAGGACATCAACGGCACCATCGTCCTCGCCGGCGCCGGGAAGATGGGCGGCGCGATGCTGTCGGGCTGGCTGGCGCAGGGGCTTGCGGCAAGGAGCGTCGTGGCGATCGAGCCGCATCCTTCCGACGACATCCGCGCGCTCGCCGCAAAAGGCGTGCGTCTCAACCCCTCGGCAAAGGAGGCCGGCAACGTCGCAGCCTTCGTCGTCGCGCTGAAGCCGCAAGCCTTCCGCGAGGCCGCGCCCGGCCTCAAACCCTTCGTCGGATCATCGACTCTGGTGGTGTCGATCATGGCGGGAACAACCATTGCCTCGATCGCTGAGGGCTGCGGCGGCAACATCGTGCGCGCGATGCCCAACACGCCGGCCGCGATCGGCCGCGGCATTACGGTCGCGGTGGCGGCGAAGAATGTCGCCCCTGCACAGCGTGCGATCGCCGATCGCCTGCTGCGCGCCACCGGATCGGTCGAATGGGTCGAGGATGAGGGCTTGATGGACGCGGTGACCGCGGTCTCCGGCTCGGGCCCCGCCTATGTGTTTCTGCTCGCCGAAGAACTCGCGAGCGCCGGCGTCGCGGCTGGCCTTCCCGAAGCGCTTGCGACCAAGCTTGCGCGCGAAACCGTCGCCGGCTCCGGCGAATTGCTGCACCGCTCCGACCTTTCCTCCGCCACGCTGCGCCAGAACGTCACCTCGCCTGGCGGCACCACGGCTGCGGCGCTCGAAGTGCTGATGGGACGCGACGGCCTGCAAGCGCTCCTGACCCGCGCGGTCGCAGCCGCAACGAAGCGCTCGAGGGAACTAGCGAAGTAGATTGTCGGACGCGAAAAAAGGTGCAACGCAACCCACCGTATCGGGGTGGGCCGCATTGCACGTTAGTGGTCCAACTTCACGGCGGCCTTCCGAGACTATATCTCGGAAGTCTCATTGATCAGGACATTAGCTTCCAGAGGGGTTGAGCGTCGGATCTTTGCCGCCCACCCAGGATCGGTCAGGCAATTCCGGTGTAATAGCGATCGGGCCGTCCCACAGATTATAGGCTCGCCGAAGATCCGACCGATCATAGACTCGATCGAAGTGCGCCTTGCGCGCGTGACGCTCGGACGCTGTGGCCATCTGAACTGCCAATCCAGAAATCAGCAGCGCGCCGAAAATAGTGAAAGCTGTCTTCCGCATGCTCGCCTCCATTGGTTGACATTCGGTCGAAGCAATTGCCTCGCCTGGTGAGACTTTTGTCGTGATGAGACAAACACTGACCCATCAACTGCCACCATGGCCGAGCGCGCGCGGAGTACGTGTTATCCATCCCACATTTCACGAAGTATTGACAGACGATCGTGGGGCGCTGAACCCTCGCCTCGCCGGGTCGCCGACGCTACCGCGAAGGAAATGCGAAGGAGATCAGCCCCCGCCCAAACGTTTCGTAAACGCCTCGACATTGACGAGGGCGCGGGCGTGGCGGCCCTCGCCGATGCGGCGCTTGTCGTCGAAGGCTTCGACCTCAAAGCGGATCAGCCGTCGCTCCACCGCGATGACCCGCGCGGTGGTCCGCACCGTCATGCCGACCGGGGTGGCGGCGAGGTGCCGAATATCGACCTCGATGCCGACCGTGATCCAGCCAGCTTCGAGGCCGGACTTGATGGCGTCGCCGGATGCAAGCTCCATCTCCAGGATCAGCATCGGCGTGGCGAAGACCATCGGCATGCCCTTGACGAAATGGCCGACCGTCCGTTCCGGCGGCACCATCAAGCTGCGCTCGGCGCTCATGCCGACTTTGAAAACTTCGCGTGCGTCCATGGGTTTCGATCTATCATTCCGGGGCGCGCAAAGCGTGAACTATGATGTGCACTTGCACATCGGAGAATCTCGAGATTCCGGGTCTGGTCCGGAGCTTGTCATCGGGCCGCGCTTCGCGCGGACCCGTTGGGACCATCCCGGAATGACTACGCCGCGGCCGCTGGCCGCTGCGTGTCACTTCTTCGCCGCGGCAGCGCGCTCGACGAAGGTCTTGCCGCCCTTCATCTTGTGGGTCAGCGGCGCCTCGTTGATCTGGATCACGACGTTGTCGGCATCGACGCCGAGGTTCTTCACCAGCGCCTGGGTGATATCGCGCATCATGCCGACTTTCTGCTCTTCGGTGCGGCCGGCGGCCATGCTGATGGTAATCTCGGGCATTGTTGTCACTCCTTTTGCTCTTGCTACATCACTCTTGCCGCGAACACGACCCTCATCCCTGCGTAACGGCTTTGCCGTTATCGCTGGAGGAGCGGCCGTTGGCCGCGTCTCGAAGGATGCACCTATTGTGCTCATGGTTCGAGACGGCGCAAGAGCGCCTCCTCACCATGAGGTCTAATTCCATTTGACCCGATGTCGCGCCAGGACCTCGCGCACTTTTGCGACAAGCTCATTTTCTCGGCATGAAGACTGCGCGGGCCTGCTCTCGCGCCACTCCTGGTTGGAGGCGATCGCGGCAGCGGCTTTGGCGCCCTCGATCAAATCCTTGATCTGAACCTCGCCGCGCGCCTTTTCGTCACTGCCCTGAATGATCACGCATGGGGAATTGCGGCGGTCGGCATATTTGAGCTGGTTGCCCATATTCTTGGGGTTACCGAGATAGAGTTCGGCGCGAATATTCGCGTTGCGCAAACTCGCTACCATCTTCTGGTAATCGCCGACGCGGTCGCGGTCGAACACGGTGACGACGACGGGGCCGAACTCGGGTTTTGTGTCGAGTTTGCCGAGCATCGCGAGCGCGGCCTGCAACCGCGACACCCCGATCGAAAATCCGGTTGCCGGCACCACCTCGCCGCGAAAGCGCGACACGAGGCCGTCATAACGCCCACCGCCGCCGACCGAGCCGAAGCGAACGGGTCGGCCTTTCTCGTCCTTGGTGTCGAGCAGCAGTTCTACTTCGTAGACCGGGCCGGTGTAGTATTCGAGGCCGCGGATCACCGAAAAATTCGTCTCTATCCTGTCTTCCCCATATCCCGAGCTCTCAACTAGACGCCGAATCTGATCGAGTTCGGTGATCCCTTCGATAATTAGAACATTGCTTGAGATAGATCGCCCGAAGCGCTTACTATTTGCGATTCCTGCTGGAACTCTCCAAAGAATACCTCCCTGCATGTTGGCTAACGCTGGGTCAGTGCGCGGCACCAATGCAGCACCGGGGTTGTGCGACACATCGATCTCTAAGAACGAAATCATCACATCGATTTGTTCGGCGTCTAGTCCCGCACCTTTCGTAAAATCTCCGCTTTCGTCTTTGCGGCCATCGCCGAGAAGTTTCTTGATCTCGTCAACCGGAAATTTGTCAGCCTTGTCGATCGCCCTTAACACCGTCAGCCGACGTCCGACATTCTCCTCGCCGCCGAGCCCGATACTCTCCATCACCCCATCGAGCACCTTGCGGTTATTCACCTTCACCACATAGCTACCGCGCGGAATTCCCAACGCCTCCATCGTGTCCGCCGCCATCATGCACATCTCGGCGTCGGCGGCAGCAGCCGACTGGCCGCCGGACGCCGTGCCGACCGTATCGGCGTCGAACTGCATGAACTGGCGAAAGCGGCCCGGTCCCGGCTTCTCGTTGCGATAGACGTAGCCGAACCGGTAGCTGCGGTAGGGCAGCACAATATTTTCGGTGCCGTAACGTTCGGCAACGTAGCGCGCGAGCGGCGCGGTGAGATCGTAGCGCAGCGAAATCCACTGCTCGTCATCGTCCTGAAACGAGAACACGCCCTCATTGGGCCGGTCCTGGTCGGGCAAGAACTTGCCGAGCGCGTCGGTGTACTCCATCGCCGGCGTCTCCACCGGCTCGAAACCGTAGCGTTCGAAGACCTCGCGGATCTTTTCGACCATCGCGCGCGTCGCCGCGATTTCGGAAGGACCCCGATCGGCAAGCCCGCGCGGCAGGCGCGCTTTCAGTTTTTGCGGCTTTTTTGGTTTCTCGGCCATGGTCGCGCGTTGGTATCAGCAGCAGCGCGACGCGGCAACCGTGGTTCCTTCACTTCACCTCGCCCCGCTTGCGGGGAGAGGTCGAAATTCGGGCAACACCCGAATTTCGGGTGAGGGGGACTCTCCGCTAGTCCCGATGTGGAGAGAGAGGCCCCTCACCCCACCCTCTCCCCGCGAAGAGCGGGGCGAGGGAGTGAGAGAGCGGCCCTGCCTTACGCCGCAGCGTTTCCGCCGCCGCTCACAGCACCTTTCTGATCCAGTTGTGCGGATCGGCAGCGCGGCCGTACTGGATGTCGATCAGCTTCTTTCGCAAGCCCATGGCGACGGGGCCGGCGGCGCCGCCGCTGATAAGAAACTCGCCACTTGCGGAACACACCTTGCCGATCGGCGAGATCACGGCCGCCGTGCCGCAGGCGAAGGCCTCTTTAAGCTTTCCGCTTGCCGCATCAAGGCGCCACTGGTCGATCGTATAGGCCTCCTCGCGTACCCGCGTGCCGGAATCCTTCAAAAGCGCGATAATCGAATCGCGGGTGATGCCCGGCAGGATCGTGCCGAGCGGCGGCGTTGCGAGCGAACCGTCGTCGAACACGAAGAATATATTCATGCCGCCAAGTTCCTCGATGTAGCGGCGCTCGACCGCATCGAGGAAAACGACCTGATCGCAGCCGCGATCGATGGCCTCGGCCTGGGCGCGCAGGCTCGCGGCGTAATTGCCGCCGCATTTGACCGCGCCGGTGCCGCCGATCGCGGCGCGCGTGTAGTTCTCCGACACCCAGATCGACACCGGCGCTGGTCCACCCTTGAAATACGAGCCGACCGGCGAGGCGATGACGGCGAAGATGTATTCCGCGGAAGGCTTCACGCCGAGGAAGACCTCGCTTGCGATCATGAAGGGGCGCAGATAGAGACTGCCCTCGCCGCCCGGCACCCAGGCGCGGTCGATGCGCACGAGCTGCTCGACCGCTTCGATGAACACGGGCTCTGGCAACAGCGCCATCGCCATGCGCTCGGCCGAATTGCGGAAGCGCCGGGCGTTGGCATCGGGGCGGAACAGGTTGACGCCGCCATCGTCACATTTGTAGGCCTTGAGGCCTTCGAAAATCTCCTGCGCGTAGTGCAGGACGGCTGTGGCCGGATCGAGCGGGAAATTCGCGCGGGATTCGACGCGCGCACCATGCCAGCCGTCCGCCTGATTGTAGCGGACCACAGCCATGTGATCGGTGAAGATACGGCCGAAGCCCGGGTTCGCGAGCCTTGCCGCGCGCTCTTTCTCGGGAGTCGGATTCGTCGCAGGCTGGATTTCGAATTTCAAACCCGCTCCCTTGCTTCCCGCGGTTGGAACCGGTGCGATTTCCGGCGCTGGGCCGTCTCTCCGGGCCTGTTCGAACGAAACTGCCATGGGCTCTCTCCCGGATCGGCGCGAGTTGCCGCGCCTCGCGCCGCAGCGCGGTTGGTTACGCGTGGGCCCCCATCCCCCTCCACGCCGACATGTCCTGAGGACATGCTTTTGTGGAAGGCGGAAGTCCAGTATGTTTGCCGAGATGCCGCTCGACAATCGTATGGTCAACAAATTCGCGGCTCCGCCGCCATCTCATGGCCTACCCCGGCCGCCAGCAGCATCGCCACGATCGCGACGATTTAAAATTTCATCGCGATTGGCTCTTTTGTAACATTGAACCCAAGATATGTCAATATGGCTGACATAAATTTCTCGAACTCTCCCCACACCGATTCGCGGACTGGCGAGGGGCGTCCGGCGAACGCCGATCTGCGCTGGGACATTATCGAGCTCTTGTTCTTTGCCTACCGGGATTTCGTCGGCGATGCCGACCACGAACTCGAGGCCTTCGGTTTTGGGCGGGCTCATCACCGCGTGCTGCATTTCGTCCACCGCTACCCCGGGCTGAAGGTGGCCGATCTGCTCGATGTGCTGCGGATCACCAAGCAATCGTTGGGGCGCGTTTTGAAACAACTGCTCGACGAAGGCTATATCGTGCAAAAGGCCGGCAACAACGACCGCCGGCAACGCCTTCTTTTCGCCACCGCCAAGGGCGAGGCGCTGGTGGCAAAGCTCGCAGGGCTGCAGACCGACCGGCTTAACCGCGCGTTGCGCGACATCGCACCAAGCGGGCAGGATGCGGTCCGTCAGTTCCTGCGCGCGATGATCGATCGCGACGATCCGGACAAGGTGTTGCAAACGATTTTCGGCACCGGCAATGCGAGTGCAAAAGCAAAGGAATAAGGGTGGCCGAAGCAGCAACCATCTCACGAACGCCGCCGCAACCGGCCGACGATGCCCCGCATCTGCTATTGGTCGACGACGACCGCCGCATCCGCGATTTGTTGTCGCGCTTTCTTTGCGGCGAGGGCTACCGCGTCACCACGGCGATGAGCGCAAAGGACGCGCGCGCCAAACTGCTCGGCCTGCATTTCGACCTGTTGATCCTCGACGTGATGATGCCGGGCGAAACCGGGTTTGATCTCGCCAGATTCATCCGAAGCTCGTCATCGGTGCCGATCGTCATGCTGACGGCGCGGCATGAGGCCGAAAGCCGGATCGAGGGGCTGCAAATCGGCGCCGACGACTATGTCGCCAAACCATTCGAGCCGCGCGAGCTGTCTTTGAGAATCGGCAATATCCTCAAGCGCACCGCGCCGCCGCCGGTAGAGACGCTGGAGCAGGCTACGTTCGGACCTTACCGCTATCACCTCGACCGCGGCGAACTTCGCCAGGGCGAGGAAGTGATCCATCTGACCGACCGCGAGCGCGACATGCTGCGCGTGCTTGCGCTGGCGCGCGGCGAGACCGTGCCCCGCAGCGCGCTGACCGGCGGCGGCACCGTCAATGAGCGCGCGGTCGACGTCCAGATCAACCGGCTGCGGCGCAAGATCGAGCGCGACCCCGCCAATCCGCTGTTCCTGCAGGCGGTGCGCGGCATCGGTTATCGCCTGGTCGCTTCGCCCTGAGCCGCGCGCATGAATCGTGATCGGATGGATCCCGCCCGATGAGCACGCTCGATAGCGGCCTGACGCTGATCCGCACCGCCGCGGGGCGCGTTTCCGCGGCCAATGGCTGGATGGGCAACGCGTTCAAGAGCTGGATGCCGACCGGGCTCTACGCCCGCGCGCTTCTGATCATGATCGTGCCGATGGTGGTGCTGCAATCGGTCGTGGCCTTCGTGTTCATGGAGCGGCACTGGAACACGGTGACGCGGCATCTCTCAGCGGCTGTCGTGCAGGACATCGCCGCCCTGATCGACGTCTACAAGGGATATCCGCAGGACAAGGACCGCGCCCAATTGCGGCGCATCGCCCAGCAGCGGCTGGGGCTGGTGGTCGATTTCTTGCCCGTCGGCGACATGCCGCCGCCCGGCCCGAAACCGTTCTTCTCGCTGCTCGATCAAACGCTGTCCCGCCAGCTCGGCCGGCAGATCGCAAAGCCGTTCTGGATCGACACCGTCGGCCGTTCCAATCTGGTCGAAATCCGCATTCTGCTCGACGACTCCGTGATGCGCATCTTCGCCCAGCGCAGCGCCGCCTACGCCTCGAATTCGGAGATCTTCCTGTTCTGGATGGTCGGCACCTCCTCGATCCTGTTGATCGTCGCGGTGCTGTTCCTGCGCAACCAAATCCGGCCGATCCTGCGCCTGGCGGATGCCGCCGAGAGTTTCGGCAAGGGCCGCGAGGCGCCGAACTTCCGTCCCCGCGGCGCGCGCGAGGTGCGCCGCGCTGCGCAGGCCTTCCTGGAAATGAAATCGCGCATCGAGCGCTCGATCGAGCAGCGCACCGCGATGCTGGCCGGCGTGTCGCACGATTTGCGCACCATACTGACCCGATTCAAGCTCGAGCTGGCGCTGATCGGCGACAGTCCGGAGGTCGACGCCATGCGCAAGGACGTCGACGAAATGTCGGGGATGCTGGAGGACTATCTCGCCTTTGCGCGCGGCGACAGCGGCGAGCAGTCGCAGCCGACCGATATGACGCTGGCGCTGGAGGAATTGCGCAGCGACGCCGAACGCAACGGTCACACGGCCACCGTCGCCTTCCACGGGCTTCCGGTGGTGACGGTGAAGCCGGCCGCGTTCAAGCGCTGCCTTGCCAACCTGGTGTCGAACGCGGCGCGGCACGCCAACGCCATCTCCATCACCGGCCAGCGCGACCACCGCTATCTGACGGTGACGGTCGACGACGACGGTCCGGGCATTCCGACTTCGATGCGCGAGGAAGTGTTCAAGCCGTTCCTTAGGCTCGACGACGCCCGCAATCAGGACGAGCGCGGCACGGGGCTCGGGCTCGCAATCGCCCGCGACATCGCTCGCTCGCATGGCGGCGACATCATGCTCGGCGACAGCCCGATGGGCGGACTTCGCGCCACGGTGCGGATACCGGTGTAGAAGCTCTCACCGCAAACCGCGCGTACTCCCTCTCTCGCGTGCGGGGGGCTTGGTTTTCAGTACCGGGTGCGCAACGGCGCTTCATTGGCGCCATACGGCACCCAGCGGCAGGCAAAGGAAAGATAACCGCCGTATTGCGCGTCCACCGCCAGGAATTTTGCCACCTTGCCGTAGCGGGCACAGTGATCGACCGCGAGCTGGCGGGCATCCGCCCTGGAGGCCAACTCGTAGGCGATGATGCCGCCGGTATCGTTGCCCTTGAACGACGGCACCCAATCGGCCCGTGCAGGCATACCCACCAGCATCCCGCAGGCGGCAATCAGGCTCGCGGCCCCCATGATTCGCATCGTTCACTCCGTTTCGCTTCGAGCGCACCTTAAAGCGCATCGGCTGCCGTGAAAAGAACGGCCAGGGCCCGCTTGCGGAGTTGTTGGCAGGTGTTGCCGCGTTGCACTTGACCTTGACGGGGCTTCGCGGCACGGTTTCCCTGTTCGATCATCCGGCGGACCAACCATGCGCGACCTCTCTTCATTTGCTGGGAAAAATGTCGTCCAGGCCAATCTTGGCGCGGCTCTTGGCGCCCTGTTCGGTCTTCTCGCCCTTGGCCAGAGCGCCAAGGCGGCAAATCCGGGGGAGCTGAATTTCTGGCTGAACGGCCCTCAATATGACGGGCGGCTTGCCCCTTGCGAGTCTGCGCTCGGCACCATCACCTCCCAGTTTCAGGAAAAAGAGAGCACGTTCTGGAATTCGTCGTTGCAAATCGTCGCCTATGGCCGGATCCACGAAACCGCCTACCGGCCCTGGCAATCTGACAATATCCCGCGCCGCTATTGCAGCGGGGACGTGCGGCTGAGCGACGGCAGGGTGACGAGCGTGCATTTCTCGATCATCGAGGATGGCGGTTTCGCAAGCTATAGCCAGGGCGTCGAATGGTGCGTCACCGGGCTTGACCGCAACTGGGCCTATAACCCCGCCTGCAACGCCGCAAGGCCCTGATTTCAGAAGAATTTTTCTATTCGTGAACCGGGGCGCCGCACCCGGCTCCATCTTATTTTGATTTTTGTTCTTGAAATGTTCTGGTGCGGTGCTAGGCTTCCAGTGCAGGTTGCATCATGAGGGCATCACCATGTCAGAGTTTCGTTTCGGCCGGCTGACGCGCCATTCGGCCAATCTCCTCCGCATTGCTTTGGCAGCGCTGATCGGCATCGCCGCTGCATCGGCCGCGTCAGCGCAGGACCGCCGGCAGAACACACCCGGCGAGTTTGATTTTTACGTGCTGTCGCTGTCGTGGTCGCCTTCCTTTTGCGAGGAGGCCGCCGAGCGCGGCAATGGCGGGCGGTCGACGCAGGCGCAGTGCGGCGAACGACCGTTTTCGTTCGTGGTCCACGGCCTGTGGCCGCAATATGAGCACGGCTATCCTGACTATTGCGAACGGCCCGCGCCGCGGCTCGATCGGAATATCATGACCTCCATGCTCGATCTGATGCCGGCGCCGGGGCTGATCTTCAACGAATGGGACAAGCATGGCACCTGCTCAGGCCTGGGCCCGCGGGCCTATTTCGAGACCATCCGCAAGGCGCGCTCGGCGGTAAAGATTCCCCCCGAATTCATCGAACTGGCCGACCCGAAAACCGTCTCGCCCCAGGAAATCGAGGACGCCTTCGTCAAGGTCAATCCGGGTCTGAGCCCCGCCGCGATCGCGGTGACCTGCAACCGGACGCGGCTGAGCGAAGTGCGTATCTGCATGAGCAAGGATCTGCAGTTCCGCGCCTGCGACGAAATCGATCGCCGCGCCTGCAAGCGCGAGCAGGTCGTGATGCCGCCGGTGCGCGGCGGTTGACGAACGACGTCATTCCGGGGCGATGCAAAGCATCGAACCCGGAATCTCGAGATTCCCCGATGCGCAATAGCGCATCTGAGGTCTGGTGCTAACGCACCATCCCGGAATGACGTAGGTTACTTTCGTCGTCTGATGTCGTAACCCCTCCGCCATGAACTACCGTCACGCCTTTCATGCCGGCGGCTTTGCCGATGTCATCAAGCACATCGTGCTGGTGCGGATTCTGATTTATCTGCAGGAAAAGCAGGCCGCGTTTCGCGTCATCGACAGCCATGCCGGCGCCGGCATCTACGATCTTACCGGCGAGGAGGCAAGCCGTGGCGGTGAATGGCGCACCGGGATTGCGCGCCTCATGCAGGCGCGATTTTCACAGACCACGCTGCCGCTGCTGACGCCCTATCTCGACATCGTCAGGGCCTTCAATCCGCAAGGAAGCCTCACGACCTATCCGGGATCGCCGCTGATCGCCCGCGCGCTGCTGCGGCCGCAGGATCGGCTGACCGCATGCGAGGTCGAGCCGGTCGCGCGAAAAATGCTGATCGAGGCGCTGCGCCGCGACGCCCAGGCCCGCGTGGTCGACCTGGATGGCTGGACCGCGTTGGGCGCCTTCGTGCCGCCGAAGGAGCGGCGTGGCCTGATCCTGATCGACCCGCCATATGAGCAAAAGGACGAGTTCGAGCGCTTGGCCTCGGGCTTCTCGCAAAGCTTTGCGAAATGGCCGACCGGCCATTATTTGCTGTGGTATCCGGTCAAGAGCCGGCGCGTCACCGACGAGCTGGCGCGGCATGTGGCCCGCGATGTCGCGGCCGCCAGGCCCCCCGGGAAGGCCTTGCGTCTGGAATTTAGCGTCGCGCCGCAGACGGCGGGCTCCAGCCTCTCCTCGGCGGGACTTCTGATCGTCAATCCGCCGTGGGCGCTTCCAGGCGAACTCAAGGCGATCCTTCCCGAACTCGAAAAGCCGCTCGGCCAGGGCGGCGCCGGCCGGTTCAGGCTCGAGACGCCTAAACCTTAGCCGGTCCGGCCCCTCGCGCCCTGAAAAGTCCGATAGGCAATTTGCCGCGATCCGTATTATGCTCAACCTATTGGGATCGGCTTTACGTTCCGCTTCCGCGAATGGATGCGGCGGAGTGACAAGGCCTCTTTATTTTAGGGCGGATCGGAAGCGCATTGCCGAGCCGCATGGATGGCCAAGCTTCTGGCAAGTGAATGTCCGGTCGGCCGCTACGCGGGGCGCGTAGCGGCGGAGCAATGCGGGGGAGGAGTTTCCCGATGGCCATGACTGGAACGGTCAAGTTCTTCAACGGAGAACGCGGCTATGGCTTCATCAAGCCCGATGACGGCGGCCGCGATGTTTTCGTCCACATCACCGCTGTCGAGAAGGCCGGGTTGAAGGATCTGACCGAAGGACAACGTATTACATTCGAGGTCGAGCCGGACAAAAAGGGCAAGGGGCCCAAGGCGGTCAACCTCGTGATTTCATCCTGAGCGGAAGAACTTTAAAAAAAATCCCGGCCGGGATGCGGCCGGGAGTTTGTGTCCGGAATTTTCTTGTTCTCAGAAGTGATAGTTCACACCGGCGCGAACCAGCCCGAACCGGTAGCCGTTTTGGACCCCGGTGATCAGGAAATTGCTGTCGTTGAGATCGACGTAGAGATATTCGAGCTTCGCGCTCCAGCTAGGCGCAAAGGCGAATTCGGCGCCGAGCCCCGCGGTCCAGCCCGCATTGGTATGGGTCTCCGTAAAGCCGAATGTCTGCCCGCTCAGTTCGCCGAACGCCAGACCCGCGGTGCCATAGAACAGGACGTTGTTGAACGCATAGCCGGCGCGGCCGCGCACCGTGCCGAACCAAGGGTTGGAGAATTTCCACGGCGCGAACGTATCGGAAGCGCCGGTGGCCTGCATGTCGCCTTCGACGCCGAAGACCCAGGGACCGGTTTGCCAGTTGTAGCCGGCCTGCGCGCCGCCGACAAAGCCCGATGGCTTGGTCGGATTGTTGTCGACCGAACCCCAGGCCCAGCCGATATTGCCGCCGAGATAAGGGCCGGCCCAGCTATACATGTTGAGGGGCTGGTTGACGGTGTAGGGAGCGCGCGATCCATAAGGGAGATCGGCTGCCTGCGCTGAGGCCGTCCAACAGGCGGCGATCAACGCCGCCGCGCCCAAGGCGATCCTGCTTGTCACTCAACCCTCCCCAACACAACTGCCGCGGTTCCTTCGCCTTGCACGCCACGGGGACGTGTCGCGGTGACCACCGGCATGGTTACGGAATGCCACTCTTTACCGATAAGATTTATCGAGACTTTTAAGTTAAAGGCTTGTTAAGGCCTGCCGACCGCCGCTTCTTAGTCTTAAGAGAGCGTTAAAGAGGGGCGCGCGGCGCCAGCTCGAAACTCAGCGGCCAATTGCAGGCCGTCATTCCGGGGCGCTCGCAAGAGCGAACCCGGAATCTCGAGATTCCGGGTTCGATGCGGAGCCTGTCATCGGGCCGGGCTTCGCGCGGACCCGTTGGCATCGCCCCGGAATGACGATGGCGGATGGGCGCGCGGAAAATATCCGGCGCAGGCCGCAGGTCTTCCTTGCCGACGCGGCGCTGGCGATGCGCGGTGGCGACGCTTAAATTTGCAAACATGGCTCACGATTCTACCGATCAGACAAAGGCATCGGGCCGGCGCAAGGCAGCGTCCGGTTCGCAAGCCGTCCGCCCGCAACCCGACTTGCCGCCGCAGGATACGCCCCAAGACCCACCGCAAGACCGGCCGCAAGATCTGGCCCAAGGCGATGTCGACCCCGCCACCGTCAATGCCGAGGAGGAGGACGAGGCGCGGCTGCCGGAGATGGCCGAGGAAAGCAATGAGGCGGTCGCCGAGGGACCGCTCGCGGTCGGTCATGCCGCGATCGAGAACGCGGTGCGGCTGGCGCCGACCTCGCCGGGCGTCTATCGCATGCTGAACGCGGCGAGCGACGTGCTCTATGTCGGCAAGGCCAAGAACGTCCGCAAGCGGCTTACTTCCTATGCCAGGGTGAGCGCGCCCCAGCCGGCGCGCATTTTGCGTATGATCGCCGCGACCGTGTCGGTCGAGATCATCTCGACCTCGACCGAAACCGAGGCGCTGCTGCTCGAGGCCAACCTGATCAAGCAGTTGCGCCCGCGCTTCAACGTGCAACTGCGCGACGACAAGTCGTTTCCCTACATCCTGATCACGGGCGATCATTGGGCGCCGCAGATCCTCAAACACCGCGGCGCGCAGACCCGCCCCGGCCAGTATTTCGGCCCGTTCGCCTCCGCGGGCGCGGTCAATCGCACCATTACCGCCCTTCAGCGCGCCTTCCTGGTGCGCTCCTGCACCGATTCGTTTTTCGAAAGCCGCACGCGGCCCTGCCTTTTGTTTCAGATCCGCCGCTGTTCCGGGCCGTGCACCCGTGAGATCGACTTTCCCGGCTACACTGAGCTCGTGCGCGAAGCCAAGGATTTCCTGTCGGGCCGCAGCCGGGCCGTGAAACGGGAACTCGCGGCCGAGATGGAGAAGGCCTCCACTGAGCTCGAATTCGAAACCGCAGCGCTCTACCGCGACCGCCTCGCCGCGCTGTCGGCGATCCAGTCGCAACAGGGCATCAATCCGCGCACGGTCGAGGAGGCCGACGTGTTCGCCATCCATCAGGAGGGCGGATATTCCTGCGTCGAGGTGTTCTTCTTCCGCACCGGGCAGAACTGGGGCAACCGTGCCTATTTTCCGCGCGCGGAGAAATCGTTCACGCCCGAGGAGGTGCTGGCCTCGTTCCTGGCGCAGTTCTACGACGACAAGCCGCCGCCAAAGCTCGTCCTTTTATCCCACGCGATCGAGGAATCCGAGCTGATGGCGCATGCGCTTTCGATCAAGGCGGGCTTCAAGGTCGAGGTCTCAACCCCCCGGCGCGGCGAGAAAAAAGAACTGATTGCGCACGCCCTGACCAATGCGCGCGAGGCGCTGGGACGCAAGCTCGCCGACACCGCTACCCAAGGCCGCCTGCTGGCCGGGCTAGTCGTCACGCTCGCCCTGCCGCATCCGCCCAAACGCATCGAGGTCTACGACAACAGCCACATCCAGGGCACCAACGCGGTCGGCGCCATGATCGTGGCGGGGCCGGACGGCTTCATCAAGAACCAGTACCGCAAGTTCAACATCCGCTCCGAAGGCCTGACGCCGGGCGACGATTACGCGATGATGCGCGAGGTGCTGCAACGGCGCTTCAAGCGGCTGTTGACCCCTCCGCCCGAGACCGAGGCGGCCAAACCGCGGCCCGAGGAGGACGGCGTTCCGCAATGGCCCGACCTCGTCATCATCGACGGCGGCCGCGGTCAGCTCAACGCGGCGCGGGAGATTTTCGAGGGGCTCGGATTGAGCGAGGTTGCGCTATTGGCAGTCGCAAAGGGGCCGGACCGCGATGCCGGCCGCGAAACCCTGTTCATGCCCGGCCGCGAGGCCATCAAACTCGAGCCGCGCGACCCGGTGCTCTACTTCATCCAGCGGCTGCGCGACGAAGCCCACCGCTTCGTCATCGGCTCCCATCGCAAACTGCGCAAAAAGGACATTCGCGAAGCCGGATTGCAGGAAATCCCCGGCATCGGCCCCTCACGCAAACGTGCCTTGCTGCTGCATTTCGGAACGCTGAAGGAGATCGAGCGGGCCTCGATCGCCGATCTCGGCAAGGTTCCGGGCGTCAGCGCCGAGAGTGCGCGCAAGATTTTCGAGTTTTTCCACGCCCAGCCGGGGTAAAGCAGGTTCAGCCTGAGGTAAAATTGGGTTCTTGAGTCATCCTGACGTCGTCACCAACAGGTCATGTACGCCGCCCGGTTGACCTGCAGGCTACAGCGGTATTGGTAAGACGGATGAACATCGCAACGACAAGGGGGCTGGCCAAAAGCTCGCTCTCGCTACCCAATATTCTGACCTACGCCAGGATTGCCGCCATCCCGGTGGTGGTCGGCTGCATCTACGTGCAGGCCATCATGGACGGACCGCTCTGGCTTCGCTGGGTGGCGCTGGCCGTGTTCATCGCTGCAGGGGTTACCGATTTTCTCGACGGCTATTATGCGCGGATCTGGGACCAGCAATCGGCATTCGGCCGGATGCTGGACCCGATCGCCGACAAGCTATTGGTGGCCTCCTGCCTGTTGATACTGGCCGCCGACGGCATTATCCACGGCTGGACGCTATGGGCGGCCATCGTAATCCTTTGCCGTGAAATCCTGGTGTCTGGCCTGCGCGAATACCTCGCAGCACTTCGCGTCAGCGTGCCCGTCACCAAGCTCGCCAAATGGAAGACCACGGTCCAGCTAGTGGCGATCGGATTCTTGCTGGCGGGCGAAGCCGGCGACCAGGTGATCCCGTTCACCACCCAGATCGGCCTGACGCTGTTGTGGATCTCCGCGATCGTTACGATCTATACCGGCTATGACTATTTCCGCGCCGGCATCCACCATCTCATCAAGGAGGATGAGGGATGAAGCTCAAATATTTCGCCTGGGTGCGCGAGCGGATCGGAAAATCCGAGGAAACGCTCGAGCCGCCGTCTTCCGTTCGAACCGTCGAAGAACTGATGGCGTGGCTTGCCAAACGCGACGAGACCTATGCCCATGCCTTCGAGACCCCAAAGGTGATCCGCGCCGCGATCGACCACGCCCATGTCAAACCCGATGCCGCGATCGCAGGCGCCCGCGAGATTGCCTTTTTCCCGCCGATGACCGGCGGCTGATCCAGTCAAGACGCAGCGATGCTCCCATGACCGCCAACGTGACCATCCGCATCCAGCAAGCCGATTTCGACATCGCGCGCGAGATCTCGGCGCTGACCGAGGGGCATACCGACATCGGCGCGGTCGTGAGCTTTAGCGGGATTTGCCGCGGCAGCGAGGCCAGCGAGACCATCGCGGCACTAACGCTCGAGCACTATCCCGGCATGGCGGAAGAGGAAATCGCCCGTCACGTCGACACCGCGATGTCGCGCTGGCCCCTGAGCGGCGTCAGCGTCATTCACCGCGTCGGCCGCATTATTCCCGGCGACAATATCGTGCTGGTCTTGACGGCCTCGGAGCATCGGCAGGCGGCCTTCCAGGCCGCAGAGTTCTTGATGGACTATCTGAAGGCCAACGCGCCGTTCTGGAAGCGCGAGGAAAGTGCCGGCGGCACTAGTTGGGTCGAGGCGCGCCATCATGACGACGATGCCGCGGCGCGCTGGGCCAAACCCTGATGGCCAAACGCGTCAAAGCCGCCAAGCGCTCCCGCGCCGCGTCGAAGCTTCCAAAAGTGAAATCCGGCGAACTGGCGACGCTGCTCGACTTCGTGCGTTACGCGGTAAGCCGCTTTGTCGAGGCCAAGCTGATCTTTGCCCACGGCACGGCCGATCCGGTGGCGGAGGCGGCATTCCTGGTATGCGAAACGCTGCATCTTCACCCCGACCAGGTTGAAAGTTTTGCGACCGCGCGGGTCACCGCGGGCGAAGCCCGCTCGATCCTCCGGGTCATTGCAAGCCGCGTCAGCTCGCGAAAACCGGCCGCCTATCTCGTCAACAAGACCTACATGCGCGGCCTGCCCTTCTATGTCGACGAGCGCGTGATCGTGCCGCGTTCCTTCATCGGCGAGCTCCTGGATTCGCACTTCAGCGGCCGCGATGAGGTGACCGGCGCGCTGATCGAGGACGCGAGCGCGGTGGAAAGCGTCCTCGACCTCTGCACCGGCTCCGGCTGCCTTGCCATTCTCGCCAGCCGGAACTTTCCAAACGCGATAGTTGATGCGGTCGATATCTCCAAGGATGCGCTCGATGTCGCCGGGCGCAATATCGCCGACTACGGTCTTCAAGACCGGGTGATGCTGCACCGCGGCGACCTGTTTGGGCCGATTGGCGAGAAGCGCTACGACCTGATTATCTCCAATCCGCCCTATGTCGATGCCGAAGGCATGGCCGGCCTGCCGCGCGAGTGCCGCGCCGAGCCAAAACTTGCTTTCGATGGCGGCGCCGATGGGCTCGACATCATCCGCCGCATTCTGGACGAGGCCAGGCGGCACCTGACCGATGAAGGCGGGCTGTTGTGCGAGATCGGCCGCTGCCGGGGAGCGCTGGAGGCGGCTTATCCAAAGACCAATTTTCTCTGGCTTGAAACTGAGGATTCGCAAGGCGAAGTGTTCTGGATCGGCGCCGCCGATCTTTGAATTGGAACGCCCCTGTCCTTAAAAAGCGCCAGAATGGGTGGAGATAATCCGCCGCGTGGCGTTCCCGCACCGAAGCTGCTAGTTTGCCGGACAACCGCTACGCCGTTAAAACTTGAAGAGGCCCGCCATGCTGGACAAGAGCCCACGCCGATCCCCCATCAACGTCCCCAATGACTTGGCGGCGCACTGGATGCCGTTTACCGCCAACCGGGCCTTCAAGAAGACGCCGCGGCTGCTCGCCGGCGCCAAAGACATGCACTACATCACCATCGACGGCCGCAAGATCATCGATGCCGCCGCGGGCATGTGGTGCACCAATGCGGGCCACGGCCGCGTACAAATTTCCGAGGCGATCGCCAAGCAGGCTGCGGCGATGGACTATGCGCCGCCGTTCCAGTTTGGCATCCCGCAGGCTTTCGAGCTTGCCAGCCGCGTCGCCGGCCTTGCACCCGCCGGGCTCGATCACGTGTTCTTCTGCAATTCCGGGTCAGAAGCGGTCGATACCGCGCTCAAGATCGCGCTGGCCTATCATCAGGTTTCCGGCCAAGGCAGCCGCACCCGCCTGATCGGCCGCGAGCGCGGCTATCATGGCGTCGGCTTCGGCGGCACCTCGGTCGGCGGCATCGTTAATAACCGCAAGCTGTTCGGGACCCTGCTCGCCGGCGTCGACCATCTGTCGCACACCTATGACCGCGAGAAGCAGGCCTTCACCAAGGGGGAGCCGGAATACGGCGCGCATCTTGCCGAAGAGCTGGAGCGTCTGGTCAATTTGCATGGCTCGAACACCATCGCCGCCGTGATCGTCGAACCGATGGCGGGATCGACCGGCGTTCTTCCGGCACCCAAGGGCTATCTCAAGCGGCTGCGCGAGATCACCCAGAAGCACGGCATTCTCCTGATCTTCGACGAGGTCATCACCGGCTTTGGCCGGCTTGGATTTGCCTTCGCGGCGGAACGCTACGGCGTGCTGCCGGACATGATCACCTTTGCCAAGGGCGTCACCAACGGCGCCGCCCCGATGGGCGGTGTGGTGGTGCGCGATACCATCCACGACGCCTTCATGAACGGCCCGGAACATGTGGTCGAGCTGACCCACGGCTATACGTATTCGGCCCATCCTTTGGCCTGCGCCGCGGGCCTTGCAACGCTCGATATCTACCGCGACGAAAAACTGTTCGAGCGCGCGCGAGCGCTCGAACCCAAATTCGCCGACGCGGTGATGTCGCTGAGAAACGAGCCTAACGTGGTCGACATCCGCACCGTCGGACTGACTGCCGGGATCGACCTTGCGCCGCGTCCAGACCAGGTAGGCAAGCGCGGCTTCGACGGGCTCAACAGCGCCTTCTTCGACAACGACCTGATGCTGCGCATTGCCGGCGACACCCTGGCGCTGACCCCACCCTTGATTGTCAGCGAGGACCAGATCGGCGAAATCGTGGAGAAGGTAGCCAAGGTGATCCGCGCCGTGGCCTGACCGCGCGCGGGTTCCCGGTGGACGATCGAGCAGAAGATTCATCCGCCGAATCAGCAATGATGATAGGGTCGGTGCCACCCAAAGAAAAACGGGCACCGCTACCGGGGGACGATTGCGCTAGATGATCCGCATTTCCACGATTTTCATTGCCATTTGTATGGTGCTGGTCGCCGCCTCCCTCGGCCTCGTCCTCTACTCGGTTGCAGGTATCAGCGGAACCGAATCGGCAATCGTCGCGCTCACCGCGCTTACCTTCCTGGTCCTCTACAACGTTGTGTCGATGCGGCTGCGCGACCGCACCGATGTCGGCAGCCAGATTGCGGATTTGTCGCGCGGCACCGCCGATCTGGCGCGTCAGGTCGCTGAATTCGGCCGCCGGCTCGCCACGATCGAAGCCCGCCTGGCCTCGGTCAATACGGCCGGTGCCGATCGTGTCCACGCGGTGGTCGGCGAGATCAACGAGCTCGGCGTGCTGGTCAAGCAGCTCGCGGTCACGGTCGCAAGCCATGACGATGTCCTGGCCGCGGGCGTAACCGCGGCCGCACCTGCCGGCAAGACGGATCGCGAACGGCAGAACCAATCGCAGGCGGAAATACCGTCCTTCCTCTCCGAGAGCCCGAAAATGGCGGCCCCGCTCGGCCCCGCCGCAGCCGCCGGCGAAAAGCAGGCAGCCTCTCGCAGCGAAACGCAAATTCTCGCCGCGATGAGAGCCGCCATCGATGCCAACCGGCTCGACATCTACCTGCAGCCGTTGGTGACCCTGCCGCAACGCAAGGTGCGCTTCTATGAAGCGGTGTCGCGGATGCGGGACGACAACGACACTGTACTCGCGGCCGACGATTTCATCGGAATTGCGGAAGCCGCCGGGCTGATCGGGCGGATCGATCACATGGTCATGCTCCGCTGCGTCCAGGTGCTACGACGCCTGATGGTACGCAACAAGGAAGTCGGGGTCTTCTGCAACGTGGCCGCGGCGACGCTGGCCAATTCCGCCACTTTCGCACAAATCCTGGATTTCCTCGAAGCCAATCGCGCGCTGGCGCCGTCATTCGTGCTCGAGTTCAAGCAGGCCACATTCCGCAATCTCGGCCCAACGGAGAGCGAGCATCTGGCGGCGCTGGCGCAGCGCGGCTACCGCTTCTCCATCGATCACGTCACGGACTTGCGAATCGAACCGCGCGAATTGGCCGACCGTGGCGTCCGTTTCATCAAGGTGCCGGCCGCGTTGTTGCTCGATCCGCGCCTGTCTTCGACGTCGGACATTCACCCCTCGGATCTCTCCGACTTGCTCGGCCGCTTCGGCATTGACCTGATCGCCGAGCGGATCGAGGGCGAGCGCGCCGTCGTCGATCTGCTCGACTACGATGTACGGTTCGGTCAGGGCTTTCTGTTTGCACCGCCGCGGCCATTGCGACCCGAGACGGCGTCCGCCAACGGCGCTGCAGCGGCTAAGACGCAGGAGCCCAATGGCTCCGGAAAACCGGCTTCCGGCGACCCGTCCGCGATTGATCCGCCGCGGGCAACCGGCAACGCCGCGCTCGCCCGGCGTGCCGCCGGTCCGGGCTGACCGGCTTCGGCCATGACCACGCTGAATTTTGCCGAAAGGCTGCGCGACATCGTCGGCGACGTCGACGTGCTGCTCAGCGATATCTGGGGCGTCGTCCACAACGGCCTCGTTGCTTTTCCCGATGCCTGCGAAGCCCTGCACAGCTTCCGCGCCAAAGGCGGCGTCGTGATCCTGATCACCAACGCGCCGCGGCCGGCGGATTCTGTGCAGCGGCAGTTGCGCAAGCTCTCCGTCGCCGACGAAACCTACGACGCCATCGTCAGCTCAGGCGATCTCACCCGGCATTTTGTTGCCGATCATGCGGGGGAGAAGATGTTCTGGATCGGGCCCGAACGCGATAACTCGATCTACCGCGGTCTCGATCCGGTGCTGGCGCCGCTGGAGGCGGCCGACTACATCGTCTGCACGGGCCTGTTCGACGATGAAACCGAATCGGCGGAAAACTATCGCGCGATGATGCTGCAAGCAAGCGCGCGCAAGCTGACGCTGATCTGCGCCAATCCGGACATCGTCGTCGAACGCGGCGATCGGCTGATCTACTGCGCCGGCGCCATCGCCGAACTTTACCTCGAACTCGGCGGTGAAGTGATCTTCTACGGCAAGCCGCACCGGCCGATCTACGAGCGCGCCGTCGCGCTCGCCAATGAGCGCCGCGGGCAAAAGGTGCCGTTGAACCGCGTTCTGGCGATCGGGGATTCCGTGCGTACGGATCTGGCCGGCGCCCACGGTTTCGGGATCGACTGCCTGTTCGTCACCCGCGGCATTCATTCCGAGGATTTCGAAGGTATCGATCAACTCGATCCCGCTTCCGTCAAGGAATTGTTCGGCCATCCGCCCCGCGCGCTGACGCGGGAGTTAAGGTGGTAAGCTATCGTTTCCCGGATGCTGCGCAGCGCCATCAGCGCGTTCACGCGCGTCTTCGACGCGCTATTGCTTCGCGCCGCGGTGCGCTGCTGATCCGGGATCCATCTCTGTTGAAAATTTAGGTCCCGGCTCTGCGGAGCAGCGTTACACGCTGCTCCGCGTCCGGGACACGAGAGCGCCTTACGCGCTCGCCAAATCCGGGAATACCGCCTCGATCTTGGTCTTCAGCGTCGCGGCGTTGAACGGCTTGACGATGTAGTTGTTCACGCCGGCCTTCTTGGCGGCGATCACGTTCTCGGTCTTGGATTCGGCCGTGATCATGATGAACGGGGTGGTGGCGAGTTTGGGGTCGGCCCTGACTTCGCGGAGCAGGTCGTAGCCGGTCATCGGCTCCATGTTCCAGTCGGAAATCACGAGCCCATATTTCTTGCCGCGCATCTTGTTGAGCGCCGCC
Source organism: Bradyrhizobium sp. (assembly GCA_035308285.1). Lineage (GTDB taxonomy): Bacteria > Pseudomonadota > Alphaproteobacteria > Rhizobiales > Xanthobacteraceae > Bradyrhizobium. The sequence continues at coordinate 22,923 of DATGGY010000194.1, forward strand.
GATCCGTCGCTGGCGTCGTCGATATTCTCAAAGCCGAGCTGCTTGAGGAGATTTCTGATGATACGAATCATGGTGTTGTAGTCGTCCACCACCAGAACCGACATCGACAAATCTACCGCCATCTTCCATCCCCTGAGCAACACGCGAAACAATGCCGCAAAACCACCTAAGGGGCCTGCCTGGGCGAGAGCTGCCCCCGCAGTCCACGTCAAGCACTACCATCAGCCATTAAACAGCCCGTTAACCGGCTACCGGCCCAAAAGCCCAAGGCATCCTCCATTGGGGGTACGATTTGGCTACGGCTTGACTTCATCCGGCGCCCCAAGCCACCGTCCCGCCCCACCGACCAGATTGAAGAATTCCTAAATGGCTCCTGACTTTACCGTGATACGCGACACCACCCCGGCGGCGGCGATTCCGAAGGGCATCGTGGTGGCGATGGGAAATTTCGATGGGGTCCATCTCGGCCACCGCGCCGTTATTTCGGCGGCCCTGAGCATGGGGCGGGCGCATGGCAAGCCGGCGCTGGCGGTGACATTCGAGCCCCACCCGCGCAGCTTTTTCAGTCCCAACACCCCGCAGTTTCGGCTCACCGACGAGATGGGAAAGCTTCGGCTTCTCGCGGGGACCGGACTTGCCGGCGCCGTGGTGATGACCTTCGACAAGCGCCGGGCCGGAACCACGGCGCAAGATTTCATTCACCACGATCTCATCGAGCGGCTCGCGATCAGCGGCATTGCGGTCGGCTACGACTTTCATTTCGGCAAAGGTCGGGTCGGCTCGCCGTCGCTTTTGGTCACTGAAGCACCCCGGCTCGGCATCGAGGTCGATGTCCAGGCTCACGTCGACATCGCCGAGCGGCCCGTCTCCTCAAGCGCGATCCGCATGGCGCTCGCGGAAGGGGAGATCGAGGCCGCCACCGCGATGCTGGGCGGACCGTGGTTCATCGCCGGCAAGGTGATCCATGGCGAGAAACGCGGCCGCGATCTCGGCTACCCCACCGCCAACATCCGGCTCGACAGGGATTGCGGCCTCAAGCACGGCATCTATGCGGTGCGGGTCGGCCTCGGCGAGGAGCGCTTCGAGGGCGTTGCAAGTTTCGGCCGCCGCCCAACCTTCGACAATGGCGCGCCGCTCCTGGAAATCTTCCTGTTCGGTTTTGAAGGCGACCTCTATGGAAAAAGCCTTGATGTCGCCTTCATCGCCTTCATCCGCGACGAATTGAAGTTCGACAGCATCCCACCGCTGATCCGCCAGATGGATGACGACAGCGCCCGCGCCCGGCAAAAGCTCGCCGCAGCGCCCGGGACATTTCCGAAGCTCGGGGCGGTTGGCTGACCGGCCTTCGGGCCTCTCCGGCGGGGCTTTGCGATTCGCGCCCCTGCTGCTATGGAAAGCCCATGTTTGCGCGGCGCACCATCAGCATTAGCGGCCCGGCTTCCGCCTGAGCTTTTCGCTCGGCGCAAGACCGGGATTTCTTATGTCTCACCCGCGATCGATCGCGTCTTAAGCGCCCTCTAAGCCAAACAGAGTCTCTATGTCCGAAAAGCCGCAAAAGTCCGACGCCACAGACTATTCCAAAACCCTGTTCCTGCCGCAGACGGAATTCCCGATGCGCGCCGGCCTGCCCCAGCGCGAGCCGGAAATCCTCAAATCCTGGAACGGAATCGGCCTCTATGAGCGCTTACGCAAAGCCGCCGCCGGGCGGCCGAAATTCGTGCTGCATGACGGTCCGCCTTACGCCAACGGCAACATCCATATCGGGCACGCGCTCAACAAGATCCTCAAGGATGTCGTGACCAAGAGCCTGCAGATGCTGGGCTTCGATTCCAACTATGTGCCGGGCTGGGACTGCCACGGCCTGCCGATCGAGTGGAAGATCGAGGAGGAGAACTACCGCTCCAAGGGCAAGGCGAAGCCGGATTTTCGCGATTCCGCGGCGATGGTGGCGTTCCGCAAGGAGTGCCGCGCCTATGCCACGCACTGGCTCGACGTGCAGCGCGAGGAATTCAAGCGGCTCGGCATCATCGGCGACTGGGATCACCCCTACGCCACCATGGATTATTTCGCGGAAAGCCAGATCGCGCGCGAGCTGATGAAATTCGCCGCCAACGGCACGCTCTATCGCGGCTCCAAGCCGGTGATGTGGAGCGTGGTTGAAAAAACCGCGCTCGCCGAAGCCGAGGTCGAGTATGAGGATTACACGAGCGACACGGTGTGGGTGAAGTTTCCGGTCGCCTCGCCCGCACATGGCGTGCTCGCCAGTGCCAGCGTCGTGATCTGGACCACAACGCCATGGACGCTGCCCGGCAACCGCGCCATCAGTTTCTCGCCGAAGATCGCCTATGGCCTTTACAAGGTCACTGATGCGCCCGCCGATAATTGGGCGAAGAACGGCGATCTCATGATCCTCGCGGACGCGCTCGCCGAAAGCGTGTTCAAGCAAGCGCGCGTCACTTCGTACGAGAAAGTCCGCGTGCTACCGGCAGAGACGCTCGATGCGGTGGAATGTGCCCATCCGCTGAAAGGTCTTGCGGGAGGCTACACGTTCACGGTCCCGCTGCTATCAGGCGATCACGTCACCGACGACGCCGGCACGGGCTTTGTGCACACCGCGCCGGGCCATGGCCGCGAGGATTTCGATGTCTGGACGGCGAATGCGCGCGAACTTGAATCGCGCGGCATCAACGCCACGATTCCCTACACGGTCGATGAAAACGGCGCATTCACCGATCACGCGCCGGGCTTCACCGGAAAGCGCGTCATCAACGACAAAGGCGAGAAAGGCGACGCCAACGAGGCGGTGATCAAGGCGCTTGTCAACGCTCATATGCTGCTGGCGCGCGGGCGGCTGAAGCATCAATACCCGCACTCCTGGCGTTCGAAGAAGCCGGTGATCTTCCGCAACACGCCCCAATGGTTCATCTCGATGGACAAGCCCATCGCCGACCACGGCAGGGCCCAATCCGGCGACAGCTTGCGCGCCCGCGCGCTGCACGCGATCTCGGTCACCCGATGGGTGCCGCCCGCGGGCGAAAACCGCATCACCGGCATGATCGCCAATCGCCCCGATTGGGTGATCTCGCGCCAGCGCGCCTGGGGGGTGCCGATCGCGGTATTCATCCGCGAGAAGGCCGATGGTTCGGCTGAAATCCTGCAGGACGCCGGAGTGAACAAGCGCGTCGCGGAGGCCTTCGAAAAGGAAGGCGCCGATGCTTGGTACATGGACGGCGCCCGCGAACGCTTCCTCGGCACGCTCGCCAACGAAGACTGGAAGAAGATCGACGACATCTGCGACGTCTGGTTCGATTCCGGCTCGACGCATGCTTTCGTGCTGGAAGACCCCGTGCACTTTCCGGGACTGGCCGGCATCAAGCGCAAGGCCGACGGCGGGGCGGATACCGTGATGTATCTGGAGGGTTCGGACCAGCACCGCGGCTGGTTTCACTCTTCGCTCCTGGAAAGCTGCGGCACCCGCGGGCGGGCGCCCTATGACGTCGTCCTGACGCACGGCTTCACGCTGGATGAGAACGGCCGCAAGATGTCGAAGTCGCTCGGCAACACGGTCGAGCCGCAGAAGGTGATCGCGCAATCGGGCGCCGATATCTTAAGACTGTGGGTCTGCGCCACCGACTATGCCGACGACCAACGCATCGGCCCGGAAATCCTCAAGAACACCATCGAGACCTATCGCAAGCTGCGCAACACCATCCGCTGGATGCTCGGCACGCTGCACCATTTCAAGCGGCAAGACGCGGTCGCGCCCGCCGCTATGCCCGAGCTGGAGCGGCTGATGCTGCATCAGCTTGCCGAACAGGCGGCCATCGTGCGCAAGGCCTATGCCGAGTTCGACTACAAGACGGTGGTGGCGAGTTTGTCGGCGTTCATGAACACCGAATTGTCGGCGTTCTACTTCGACGTCCGCAAGGACACGTTGTACTGCGAGCCGCCGTCGTCACTGATGCGGAAAGCCGCGCTGACCGCCATCGACATGATCTGCGACGCGCTCCTGCGATGGTTCGCGCCGGTCATGAGCTTTACCTGCGAAGAGGCCTGGTGGCTCTACAAGCCCGGCGCCGAGCCATCGGTGCATCTCACGCTGTTTCCCGACGGCCTCGAAACCTTCCGCGACGACGCGCTGGCATTGAGGTGGGAGACGATCCGCGACGTGCGCCGCGTCGTCACCGGCGCGCTGGAAGTCGAGCGCGCGGCCAAGCGCATCGGCTCCTCGCTGGAGGCATCGCCACTGGTCTATGTTTCGGACAGGACTATCCTGGCGACGCTGTTCGACGTCGACCTCGCCGAAATCTTCATCACCTCGAACTATGAAGTGCGGGAGGGCGAGGCGCCTGCCGACGCGTTCCGTCTGGACGGAGTGCCGGGTGTCGCCGTCGCGGTCGAAAAGGCGGTTGGCACCAAATGCGCGCGATCCTGGAAAATCCTCCCCACGGTGGGCGAAGATCCCGAATATCCCGATGTGTCGCCGCGCGACGCCAAGGCGTTGCGGGAATGGAAGGCGATGGGGGTCACTATCTGATATCTATCGTCGTCCCTGCCAACGCAGGGACCCACAACCACCAGCGTTCGAAACAAATAAGAGACGATGACCCAGAGCCTTTCGAATCATATCCTACACGGCCTATGGGTCCCCGCTTTCGCGCTAGGGGATGCACATAACGGTCTATCATCGTCCGCGAAGGCGGACGATCCAGTATTCCGCGCGGTCTCAGCGAGATATCAAACGCCGCGGCGTACTGGATACCCCGCCTTCGCGGGGTATGACGTGAAGTGTCCATGCGCTAGCGCTTTCGCGGGGACGATTTCGGCTGTTATGGTGGCCATCAGATGACCGCTCACCTCCGCCTCGGGGTCATCGCGGCCGTCGCCGTGCTGGCGCTCGATCAGGCCTCAAAACTGTGGCTGTTGCGGGTGTTCGATATCGGCCACCGTGGCTCGGTCAAGCTCGCGCCGTTCTTCGATCTGGTGCTGGCCTGGAATCCCGGAATCAGCTTCGGCTGGTTTCAGAACGACAGCCCGACCGCTCAAATCGCCCTGATGCTGGTCAAGGCCGTGGCCGTATTAATACTGGCGCTCTGGATGGCGCGCTCGCGCACCCTTGTGGCGACGCTTGCGCTCGGCCTGATCATTGGCGGGGCCATCGGCAATGCCATCGACCGCTTTGCCTATGGCGCAGTGGTCGATTTTGCCCTGTTTCACGTGCAGATCGGTGGAAATACCTTCAATTGGTACGTGTTTAACCTTGCCGATGTTGCGATTGTTGCCGGAGTTGCGGCCCTGCTGTATGATTCATTCCTAGGAATACCCGCCGCAAAAGCGCCCTGATCCCGGCAGAAACCCTCTGACCTAGAGCTTTCCGGTATGTTAGATTGGGACCGCCCAATGGGTGGGGCCGCGGGAAAGTTTGGACAGGAAAAACGCTATGCGCCAGACCGAAGCTAGCGGTTGGATTGTGCGGAATTCGTCGACGACGATGCGTGCCGTTCGGCTCGCGATCGTCCCCTTTTGCGTTGGTCTTGCGATGACCGCCGCGCCGGCGCGCGCGGGCGACGACGACAGGACCATCTCGGAAAAATTCATGGACGGTTTCTACGGCACGGTCCGCGGCACCAATATGGACAACCGCGGCATCGACTATCGCGAGCGGTCTCCGCTGGTGGTGCCGCCGAAGCTCGATCTGCCGCCGCCGCAAGCATCGACGGAGGATGTCAAAATCGCGAATTGGCCCAAGGATCCGGATGAGCGGCAGCGCAAGGCCGTTATCGCGGCCAAGAAGAAGAACGCGCCTCCCCCGCCCCGTGTGACAACGGTCGCCACGGCTCCGGGTGCCGCCGCCGTTGGTGTTGCCCCTCGTCCGATCAACATCGCGCCTCCCGTCGAAGAGCCCGTTGCCCCCAAGCCCGATACCATTCGCCCCGCATACGGGAATGAACGCAACGGCACCACCCGTACCGATCCCGTTTACGACCAGGCGGGCGACTTGTTCAACGGCGGCGCCGCTAAAGCGTTGTTGCCAGAGAGCGTGAGCGATGCCTTCGACATCAATAGTTGGTTCGGCAAAAAGAAGGCCGACCCGGCCGACGTGGTGCAGCCCGGTACTGAGCCAACGCGAGAAGCGCTGACGCAGCCGCCTGTCGGCTACCAGACGCCCTCTCCGAATTATCCCTACGCCCTCGAATCGAAGGGAATCTTTGGCGGGCAATCCAATCCGGATCGCAATCCGCTGGCCCAAAGGTCCAGTTCAACAAGCGTCGTACACTAGAGCAATCTGTCTCCCGGTTTCCTGACGTAGATCGGCTGCCGCGCACATGCGGCGCCGCAGCTTTCTCCCGAAGGTTCTCGGGCATTCAGATAGGTGATAATGTCGTTGCGCCGCTTCAGGACTGCTTTGGCCGCCGCCGTGCTCGCATGGCTCGCCGTCTCCGCCGGTGGCGCTTTCGCCGAGGCGACGGTGACCTCGGCGCCTCCCGCCACCTTTACCCTCGGTAATGGCCTCCAGGTCGTGGTGATCTCGGATCACCGCACCCCGGTCGTCACGCAAATGATCTGGTACAAGGTCGGCTCGGCCGACGAAACGCCGGGCAAATCCGGGCTTGCGCACTTTCTCGAACACCTGATGTTCAAGGGCACGAGCAAACATCCGGCCGGCGAATTTTCCCAGACCGTGCTGCGGATCGGCGGCAACGAGAACGCCTTCACCTCGACCGACTACACCGGCTATTTCCAACGGGTGCCGCGCGAACAGCTCGGCAAGATGATGGAGTTCGAGGCCGACCGGATGACCGGCCTCGTCCTGAAGGACGAGAACGTGCTGCCTGAGCGCGACGTCGTGCTTGAGGAATACAACATGCGGGTGGCCAACAACCCGGAAGCGCGGCTGACCGAACAGATCATGGCGGCGCTCTATCTCAATCACCCCTATGGCCGTCCCGTGATCGGCTGGCATCAGGAAATCGAGAAGCTCGACCGCGAAGACGCGCTGGCGTTCTACCGACGCTTCTATGCGCCGAACAATGCGATTCTGGTGATCGCCGGCGATGTCGATGCCGGCGAGGTCCGCCCGATGGTGGAACGGACCTTCGGTCCCGTCACCGCACAACCCGCGATACCGGCGCGACGCCTTCGTCCGCAGGAGCCCGAGCCGGCCGCACCGCGCACCGTGACCCTGTCCGATCCGCGCGTCGAGCAACCGAGCGTGCGGCGCTACTATCTGGTACCCTCCGCCGCTACGGCCGCCGCCGGCGAAGGTCCGGCGCTCGATGTGCTCGCGCAACTGATGGGCGGCGGCAGCAATTCCTATCTTTATCGCAGGCTGGTAGTCGACCGGCCGCTCGCCGTCACTGCGAACGCCAGCTATGTCGGCACCGCGCTCGACGCGACGCAATTCACGATATCGGTCGCGCCAAGGTCGGGGGTGGAGTTCGCGCAGGTCGAGCAGGTGGTTGACGAGGCGATCGTCGATATCGGGCAGAACGGGGTTCGCGCCGAAGATCTCGATCGCGTCAAGACCCAGCTCATCGCCGAAGCCATCTACGCCCAGGACAACCAGGCCACATTGGCCCGCTGGTATGGCGGCGCGCTCACGACCGGTCTGAGCATCGAGGATATCAGGAGCTGGCCGGGACGCATTCGCGCCGTGACCGCCGAACAGGTCCGGGAGGCCGCGCAAAAATGGCTGGACAAAAAACGTTCCGTCACCGGGCATCTGATCAAGGACAGCACACCCAAACGCGAGGAGAAGAGGTCTTGAATCACCCCAAGCTTGGCACGCGGCGCGTTGGGTTCCTGATTGCGGGATGCCTGGTAATGACGGCGATGATGTCGGCGCCCTCGCGCGCCGCAGCGAAGATCCAGCATCTGATTTCGCCCGGAGGCATCGAGGCCTGGTTCGTGCAGGATGCCACGGTCCCGCTGGTGGCGATGGAATTCGGTATGGGCGGCGGCGCCGCGCAAGACCCGGCCGGCAAGCCCGGCGTGGGCAACATGGTCGCCGATCTGATCGACGAGGGTTCGGGAGATCTGGATTCCAGGACGTTTCACGAGCACCTCGACCGCCGGGCCATCGAGTTGAGCTTCAGCGTCACGCGGGACTATTTCCGCGGTTCCTTGCGCATGCTCAAGGACGACAAGGACGAGGCATTTGAGCTGCTTCGGACGTCGTTGACGTCGCCGCATTTCGACAGCGCCGACGTCGAACGCATCCGCACCCAGATCATCTCCGGCCTGAAGCGCGATACGTCCAATCCATCCGCGCTTGCCAGCCGCAAATTCCTCGAGGTCGCTTTCGGCGACCACCCCTACGGCCGGCCGACCAACGGTTCCCTGCAAAGCGTCCCGAACATCACGATCGCCGACCTGAGGGATTATGTCGGCCGGGTGCTGACGCGGGAGAAATTGAAGATTGCCGTGGTCGGCGATATCGATGCCGTCTCGCTCGGCCGGTTGCTCGACCGGACATTCGGCGGATTGCCGGCCCGGTCAAACCTTGCAGTGCTGCCCGACATCGAACCCACAAGGCCGCCGCAACGCGAATTCATCGCGCTCGACGTGCCACAGACGGTGGTGGTGTTCGGCGGCCCCGGCATCAAGCGTGACGATCCCAATTTCATGCCGGCCTATGTGGTCAACCACATTCTCGGCGGCGGGTCGCTGTCGTCGCGGCTCTACAATGAGGTGCGCGAAAAGCGCGGCCTCGCCTATTCGGTCTCCGACTCGCTATTGTGGATGGATCACTCCGCCCTGTTTGCCGGAACTACCGCGACCCGCGCCAATCGCGCCGGCGAAACGGTCGACGCCGTCACCAGGGAGGTCCGCCGCATGGCCGAGGACGGCCCGACCCAGCAAGAGCTGGACGAGGCCAAATCCTACCTCAAGGGCTCGCGATTGCTCTCCCTCGACACCTCCTCGAAGCTCGCGGCGGCGATGCTGCAATACCAGCTCGATCATCTCCCGATCGACTATCTCGAGCGGCGCAACGCGATCGTGGACGCCGTGACCCTCGATGACGCAAGGCAAGCCGCACAAAGGCTGTGGGGCCACGGTCTTCTCACCGTGATCGTCGGCCGCGCGCCGCAGGCTGCCACCCAGCCCGCGGCCGCGGCTGCGGCCCCGTCTACCCGCGCGAACTGAGCGGCGCGGCTCCGTGCACCCGTGTCCCGGACGGGGTGCAGCGCCCAATAAGCGCTGCGCCGCAGAGCCGGGACCCCCACTTTTTCTCGTGCCATGGACCCCGGATCAGCAGCGCACCACGCCGCAAGACATAGCACGTCGAAGACGCGCGTAAACGCCCTGATGGCGCTGCGCTGCGTCCGGGGAACGCGTGCTTTAGCGCCGATGACAAAACCGCTATCTTGCATGCACCCGATTCCGTAACGGAATCTTTCCCGCCTGGTGACGCCATGCTGCGGATTGCCCGCGACCTTGTGATCGACGAGAACGAGCTCGATATTTCCTTCGTGCGCGCCTCCGGGCCGGGCGGCCAGAACGTCAACAAGCTCTCCACTGCCGCGCAATTGCGCTTCGACACGCGCCGGATCGCGTTGCCGGCGGATGCGCAGGCGCGCCTCGTCCGGCTCGCCGGCCACCGCATGACCAAGGACGGCGTGATCGTGATTCACGCGCAGCGCTTCCGCACCCAGGAGCGCAACCGCGCTGATGCGATCGATCGGCTGGTCGAACTGTTGCGCGAGGCGATGACGCGCCCGGTTCCGCGGCGGCCTACCAGGCCGACGCTGGCATCGAAAAAGCGGCGGCTCGAGGGCAAGAAACGTCGCAGCGACATCAAGGCAAGGCGCGGCTCGGGCGGCTTCGACGACTGAAGGATCGCGTGTCCCGGACGCGACGCAGCACGTAGTGATGCGACGCTGAGCCGGGACCCAGGGTCCAGCCATGGACCCCGGATCAGCAGCGCACCACACCGCAAGACATAGCGCGTCGAAGACGCGCGTGAACGCGCTGATGGCGCTGCGCAGCATCCGGGGAACGCCGCGGTTGTTGAAGAGCGGGGAGAGCGGCGCGGCCACCCTCCCGCCGGGGCGCAAAAGTCCCTAGATTGCGGTCTTAATTCCACGAGTCGCTCAAATGCCCGTCCGACAGCTTCCTGAACAGATCGTCAACCGCATCGCCGCAGGCGAAGTGGTCGAGCGTCCCGCGAGCGTGGTCAAGGAACTGGTCGAGAATGCGATCGACGCCGGCGCCAGCCGGATCGATATCTTCACCGACGGCGGCGGACGGCGGCGGATCGGGATCACCGACGATGGCAGCGGCATGACAAAAGCTGATCTGGCGCTCGCCGTCGACCGCCATGCCACCTCCAAGCTCGACGACGAAGACCTGCTGCGCATTCGCACGTTGGGGTTTCGCGGCGAGGCACTGCCTTCGATCGCCGCGGTGGCAAAACTCAACATCATCACGCGTCACGCCAGCGAGCCGCATGCGTGGTCATTGTCGGTGGAAGGCGGGGCGAAGTCGGCCGTCATGCCGGCGGCCCTCTCCAAGGGCACCCGCGTCGAGGTCAGCGATCTCTTTTATGCGACGCCGGCGCGGCTGAAATTCCTCAAGACTGACCGGACCGAAGCCGAAGCGATCCGCGAGGTGGTGCGGCGGCTTGCGATGGCGCGGCCCGATATCGCCTTTACGCTCGCCGGCGAGGAGCGCGCGCCGGTCATCTGGGCCGCGGCGCTGCCCGGCGCTCCCGGCCGACTGACGCGGCTCGGCGACATTCTGGGCGCCGATTTCCGCGCCAGCGCCATCGAAGTGCGGGCCGAACGTGAAGGCGTCGCGGTCGAAGGTTTTGCCGCGGCGCCCTCGCTGACGCGGGCGAACGCGCTCGGCCAATATCTGTTCGTCAATGGCCGCCCCGTTCGCGACAAGCTTATTCTCGGCGCGGTGCGCGCGGCCTATTCCGATTACCTGCCGCGCGACCGTCATCCCGTCGTGGCGCTGTTCGTCGCGCTCGATCCCGAAGGCGTCGATGCCAACGTGCATCCGGCCAAGACGGAAGTCCGCTTCCGCAACGCGGGTCTCGTCCGGGCATTGATCGTGCATGCGCTGAAGGAGGGACTGGCCCGCGAAGGCAAGCGCACCGCCGCCAACAGCGATGGCGCGGCGATCGCCGCGTTCCGCCCGTCGTTCGCGCCACGCCCGACCAATTGGGACTGGCGGCACTCACCGGCCCACCCCGCAGGCCCGCTTCCGGCGTTCGAAGCGGCTGCCGCTGCCGCGCTTGCCGAACCCGGTCAAGCCGCGTTCGACGTCGGCAGCCCGACCGCTGACGTGCGCTTTGCCGGACAGCCTTCGGCCGACCTGCTCGACCGCCCGCTCGGAGCTGCGCGAACGCAGATACACGAGACCTACATCGTGTCGCAAACCCGCGACGGTCTCATTGTGGTGGACCAGCACGCCGCGCATGAGCGCATCGTCTACGAAAAGCTGAAGGCCTCGCTGGCGAAGAACGGCGTACAGCGGCAGATCCTGCTGATTCCGGAGATCGTAGAGCTCGACGAAGCCACGGTTGAAAAGCTGCTCGCACGCAGTGAAGAGCTCGCCTCCTTTGGTCTTTCGATCGAATCCTTCGGCCCCGGTGCGGTTGCGGTGCGCGAGACGCCCTCGTTGCTCGGCAAGACTAATGCCGGCGGCCTCTTGCGCGATCTCGCCGAACACATGGCGGAGTGGGATGAGGCGCTGCCGCTGGAGCGCCGCCTCATGCACGTCGCGGCCACCATGGCCTGCCATGGCTCGGTGCGGGCGGGGCGCATCCTCAAGCCGGAAGAAATGAACGCGCTGCTGCGCGAGATGGAAGACACGCCTAATTCAGGCCAATGCAATCACGGCCGGCCGACTTACGTGGAGTTGAAGCTTTCCGATATCGAGAAGCTGTTCGGACGACGCTAGCAGGCGCCGCTCCCGCAAATTTAGCCGTCATCGCCCGGCTTGACCGGGCGATCCAGTACACTGCGCCGTCCGAGACTTATTGCGGCTATCTCTGGAATACTGGATGCCCCGCTTTCGCGGGGCATGACGAGTTATGGCTGGTCTGACGCGCGCAAAAACACAAACTCCGTATCGTCGTAAGCCCGCCGCTCCAGCTCCTCGAATCCTTCCGGCGCCTTGAACTCTGAAGCCTTCGCCTCTTCGACCACGAGTAACGCACGCCGCGTTAGCCAGCCGCCGTCACGCAACGAGACCAGCGCCATGTCCGCAAGCCCCTTGGCATAGGGCGGATCGAGGAACGCAATCGAGAACGGCTCGACCGGGTGCGCCGGGCCCAAATTCGTGGCGTCGCGGCGATAGACCTTGGTCACGCCGCCCAGGCCCAGCGCCTCGACATTGTTGCGCATCAAGGCGCGGGCCTCGGCGCCGTTATCGACAAACAGCGCGAATTTGGCGCCGCGCGAGATCGCCTCGATGCCGAGCGCGCCGGTGCCGGCGAACAGGTCGAGCACGCGTGCATCGGCAATCGGATCGTCGTAGGCGTGGATCAGGATGTTGAACAGCGATTCGCGCAGGCGATCCGCGGTCGGGCGGATGTCGCGCGAGGACGGCGAGGCAAGATTGCGGCCTTTCAATCGTCCGCCGACGACGCGCATGCCGCCCCTACTCGTCCCGCGGCTTGAGATCGCGCTTGCCGTGATAGCCGCGCTGTGGGCGCCGTGGCGGGCCGTAGCCATTTGCCTCCAGTTCGTTGCGGGCGCGTGCCTCTTCGCTGCCGGTACGCTGCACCAGCACGCGGCGGCCCTTGCGATCGGCGATCAGGCCGCTTTTGCCAGCCGGCTTGAACGGCTTTTTGCCGCGCGGCACTTCAGCTTGGTCCTGCTCCGGCGTTGCGGCCGCCGCGCCATGAATAGGCCGATCGAAATCCGCACCCGCCAATGTGGCGATCTTTTCGCCGAGCTGCTCGCGCAGCACCCGCGTCTTGACCTCCTCGACCGCGCCTTCGGGAAGCTCAGCCAACTGGAACGGGCCGTAGGAAATGCGGATCAGCCGGTTCACTTCGAGACCCAGATGCGCCATCACGTTGCGCACCTCGCGGTTCTTGCCTTCGCGGATCGCAAACACCAGCCAGACGTTGGCGCCCTGGTCTCGCTCCAGCGTCGCATCGATCGGCCCGTATTTGACGCCATCGACCTCGACGCCACGTTTCAATTCGTCGAGCTGCGCCTGGGTCACTTCGCCATGCGCCCGCACACGATAGCGCCGCAGCCAGCCGGTCTCGGGCAGTTCGAGGGCGCGCGCGAGCCCGCCGTCATTGGTGAGGAGCAAGAGGCCTTCAGTGTTGAAGTCGAGCCGCCCGACACTGATCAGCCGCGGCAGCCCTTCCGGCAAATTGTCGAACACGGTCGGCCGCCCTTCCGGATCGGCATGGGTGGTCATCAAGCCGCGTGGCTTGTGAAAGAGAAACAGTCGTGTGCGTTCGCGCGGCGGCAGCGGCTTGCCGTCAACGGTGATGACATCGTTGGCGGTGACATCAAGCGCGGGCGAATTGATCACGCGGCCGTTGACCGTGACGCGCCCCTGCACGATCCATTCCTCGGCATCGCGGCGCGAGGCAAGCCCTGCGCGCGACACCACCTTGGCGATGCGCTCGCCGGATTTCTTGACCCGCGGCGGACGCGCCGGGCGACGCTCCTCGGCCTCACGCTCGCGATAGGCGCCGCGGCCGCCGAATGCCGGGCGCTTCGCAAAAATCTTGCTGTCGTCCTCATTGTCGCGGCGCGGCCGATCGGCATCGCCGCGAAATGACCGGCCCTCGCTGCGCGGATGTTCCTGCCAGTCGGCGCGCCCTTCGGGGCGTTGGCGGGGGCGGTAATATTTTGGACGGTCTTCACGGGGACGGTCAAATTTCGGCCGCTCGCGGAACGGCCGATCATGGGATGAATGCTTGCCGTGGGGGCGATCCTCGCGCGGCCGCGAGAATCGCGGACGCTCCTCGCCGCCACGATCTTCGCGCGGTTTGTGATAGCGGGGTTTGTCAAATCTGGGCTTGTCGAAGCCACGCGCGCCATCCCGATCGTGGGATGCGCGCTTTTGCCAGGGCTTTTCATTGCCGCGATCCGGACGATCTCCGAACGGCCGCTCCCTCGGCGGGTGGCCTGAAAATGACTGCCCGCGCTTGCGATCCCCAGCGTCGCGCTTGCGATCCCCGGCGTCGCGCTTGCGATCGCCGAAGTCGCTGTTGCGGCCGCGAGGCGCGCGGTCGTCGCGTTGGAAGTGCGGGCGGTCTCCGCGCGGGGCATAACTTCGCTTCTCGCCGCCCCGATCGTCGTGCGGACGAAAATCCCTGCGCGGCTCGTCCCTCTCGCCGCGGGGGCGATCGTCCCCGGCAAAGCGCGGCGGCCGATCTTCGCGATTGCCGCCATAGGCTTTGCCCGCACCCGAATAGGGCTTCTTGGCGTAGGATCGTTCGCCCTCGGCCTTGCCCGCAAAGCCGCGCTTGGCGAACTTCTTCTCCGGTCCCCGGGGAACGCCGGAGCGGCCCTTGCCGCCCAACGGACGATCACGCCGGCCGCGGGAATTGTTGTTTTTGTCGTTGTCGCGGGGCATGAAGGGTCTCTCTTGGGGTGCAGGGGCAAATCGCAGTGAAGCGCGCTCTCAAAAAAACGAGGCGCATTCTCACGCAAAACCGGTATCCACTTTTGCTGAAGGCGCTTGTAGTAGCAGGTTTATTCCGATGATACGAGGCATGACCGTCCCCTCCTTTATGGATTTGGCGCTAAAAACCGCCGAAAACGCTGGAAAATCGGGCGAAGTACCGATCGGATGCGTGATTGTGCGCGACTATGAGGTTATCGCCACGGCCAGCAACCGGACGCTGACGGACCGCGACCCGACCGCGCATGCCGAAATCATGGCGATCCGACAAGCCGCCGAAGCCATCGGGACCGAGCGGCTGGTCGATTGCGACCTCTACGTCACGCTGGAGCCCTGCACGATGTGCGCCGGCGCGATCTCGTTTGCGCGGATCAGGCGGCTCTATTACGGCGCGGCCGACCGCAAGGGCGGCGCGGTGGAATCCGGCGTGAGGTTTTTCGCCGCGCCGACTTGCCATCACGTTCCGGAAATCTATTCGGCGGTCGGCGAGCGCGAGGCGGCAGCATTGCTGCGGGATTTTTTCAAGGCGCGGCGCTGATCGCCTAGCTGCGTACCTCCTCCACCGCCGTCATCATCCGCGAAAGCGGATGATCCAGTGTTCCAGAGACGCCGGCGATTGACCGATAGGCCGCGGCGTACTAACCGCTTTCGCGGGTATGACGAGCCATGATGTGCGCGCTCGCTTGCGCTCTCCTTAAGCCGCCGCAAAAAAATCTCGCAACGCCTTCGCCGTGGCTTGCGGATTTTCTTCGGTCAGGAAGTGACCGGAATCGATCGGCGCGCCCGAAATGTTCGTCGCCCAGGTCTTCCAGGTATCGAGCGGGGTTGCCGCGGCGCGCGCGATGCCGGCATCGCCCCACAGCGCCAGCATCGGGATCGTGATCTTCTTTCCCGCATCGCGATCGGCCTTGTCGATATCGACATCGGCATAGGCGCCGGCGCGGTAATCCTCGCACATCGCGTGTACGCGCGAGGGATCGCGGAAAGCCGCAAGATAATGCGCAAGCGCGCGCGGATCGATCGCATCGAGATTTTTCGACTTGGTCTGGCTGGCCATTTTCTGCTTGAGGAAGAAATCGGGATTGCCGCCGATCAGCGTCTCCGGCAGAGGGAACGGCTGCGCCAGAAAGGTCCAGTGATAGATCTTCAGCGCATAGAGCCGGTCCATCCGCGCCCAATAATCATAAGTCGGCAAAATATCCAGCACCGCGAGCCGCGACAGCCGTCCGGGGTGATCGAGCGCCAGGCGATAGGCGACGCGGCCGCCGCGGTCGTGGCCGGCGAGCGCAAAATGGACATGGCCGAGTTGCTCCATCGCTTCGATCATGGTCCGCGCCATCGCGCGCTTGGTGTAGGGCGTGTGATCGCTGTCGCTCTCCGGCATATCCGACCAGCCGTAACCCGGCAGATCCGCAATGATCAGCGTGAAGCGGTCCGAAAGCTGCGGCGCCACGCGATGCCACATCACATGGGTTTCGGAGAAGCCGTGCAGCAATAGCAATGGCGGTCCCTTGCCGCCGACTCGAGCGAAGATGCGGCCGGATTTGGTGTTGATCCATTCGGCGGCAAAGCCGGGAAAGAGGTCGGCGAGATCGGACATGGGTCCACTCAATTCCTTATCCGCGGCGTTACTTTTGCGCCCTCTCCCGTTCCACCGCCTGCCAGCCGATGTCGCGGCGGCAGAAACCATCGGGCCATTTGATCCGGTCGACCGCGGCATAGGCGCGCGCTTGAGCTTCAGCCACCGTCTTGCCCGACGCGCAGACGTTAAGCACGCGCCCGCCGTTGGCGAGAATTTGGCCGTCGCTTGCGACCGTGCCGGCGTGAAAGATCTCGACGCCTTCGACCTTGGCCGCTGCATCCAATCCGTCGATAGGCGTCCCCCTGGCGTATTCGCCGGGATAGCCTTTCGCCGCCATCACCACCGTCAGCGCCGATTCTTCGAACCAGCGGACGTCGAAATTCTTCAACTGGCCGTCGCAGGCGGCAAGCATCGCCGGCACGATATCCGACATCATCCGCAGCATCAGCACCTGGCATTCAGGATCGCCGAAGCGGATGTTATATTCGAACAGTTTTGGCCCCTCCGCCGTCAGCATCACGCCGGCATAGAGCACGCCGCGAAACGGCGTGCCGCGCGCCTTCATGCCAGCCACCGTCGGCAAGATGATCTTGGCCATGATCTCGGCATGAATCGCTGGTGTCACGAACGGCGTCGGCGAATAGGCGCCCATGCCGCCGGTGTTCGGCCCCTGGTCGTGATCGAACACGCGCTTGTGGTCCTGGGCCGAGGCGAGCGCGATCGCAGTCTCGCCGTCGGACAGCGCAAAAAAACTGATCTCGCGGCCGGCGAGGTATTCTTCGATCACGACCTCGCTGCCGGCCTTGCCGAAAGCGCCGTCGAACATCATGGCAATCGCGGCTTCCGCCTCGGCCGAAGTCAGGGCGACCACGACACCCTTGCCTGCGGCGAGGCCATCGGCCTTGACCACGATCGGCGCGCCCCTCGCGCGCGCATAGGACAGCGCATCGGCTGCATTGGTGAAGCGGCCATAAGCGCCGGTCGGAATGCCGAATTCGGTGCAGAGCGCCTTGGTGAAGCCCTTGGAGCCTTCCAGCAACGCCGCCTGTTTGCTCGGCCCGAAAGCCTTGATTCCCGCGCGCGAAAGATCGTCGACAATCCCCGCGGCAAGCGGTGTTTCCGGACCGACCACGACAAGCTCGACGGCGTTACGCTTGCAGAAATCGATCACCGCAGCGTGGTCGGCGATTTCGAGCGCCACGCATTCGGCTTCGCGCGCGATGCCGGCATTGCCGGGGGCGCACCAGAGCTTTGTCACCAGAGGCGAGGCCGCGATCTTCCAGGCCAAAGCATGTTCGCGGCCGCCGGAACCGAGCAGAAGAATATGCATGGGACAGCCAATGAAGGGCGCGCGGAAACCTCACGTCGGTCGCACAAAACTCCCTCTTCCCGCAAGGGGGATCGTCACACACCCGGCATTCTGCTGGACCCCGGAATGACGGCGGTCAATTGCCGCGCGGTGGGGCCACGATGATCCCCTGCAGGGTCGCGACATGGCGAGCGAAAGCGCCGCGCCCGACCGCTGTAGCAGTCACCGTCGTCCGCGGTCGCTTGCCGACAAAGGCCTTTTCGACCCCGACATAACCGGCTTTCGAAAGCGTCTCGATATGGGCGCCGAGATTGCCGTCGGTGGCGCCGGTCAGTTTCTTCAGCTTCGAAAATTCAAGTCCGGTGCCTGCTGGCAGCGCGTTCAGCGCTGCCATGATTCTCAGCCGCAGCGGCTGGTGGATGATGTCGTCGAGTTCGGCCATGGATCAACACCTGCGCATCCAGAGGCCGCTCAGAATCGATCCGTCGCCATTGACGGCGGCCGTCCACAAGCGAAAGGCGGCGCCAGCGACGAAGAAATAGCCGATCAGCGTCAGCACCGCGATGCAATGGCCGATGAAATAGCTCGTCCAGCACTCGCGATAGATAACTCTATATTACAGAGTAATCTGACATCAAGCCCCGATTTGCGGGGACAGCTGAAATCCCTACCTTGTGCCCAGCCCACAAAACCCCGATTCGATTGCCCGAGATGACCGCCACCGAGGCCCTGATCAATGCACCGGAATTCACGGTGTCCGAACTTTCCTCCGCATTGCGCAAGACGGTGGAGGACGCCTACGGCCACGTCCGGGTACGGGGCGAAATCTCAGGCTTCAAGGGGCCCCACTCCTCCGGCCATTGCTATTTCGCGCTGAAGGACGACAACGCCAAGATCGAGGCGGTGATCTGGAAATTTGCCCACGCCAGGATGCGCTTCAAGCCGCAGGAAGGGCTCGAGGTCATCGCCACCGGCAAGCTCACCACCTATCCCGGTTCCTCCAAATATCAGATCGTGATCGAGGCGCTGGAGCCCGCCGGCGTCGGCGCGCTGATGGCGCTGATGGAGGAGCGCAAGAAGAAGCTCGCCGCCGAAGGGCTGTTCGACGAGGCGCGCAAGCAGTTGCTACCGTGGCTGCCCGAAGTGATCGGCGTCGTCACCTCGCCGACCGGCGCGGTGATCCGCGACATCCTGCATCGGCTTCAGGACCGCTTTCCGCGACGTGTGCTGGTGTGGCCGGTCAAGGTGCAGGGCGACGGCTCGGCCGAACAGGTCGCGGGCGCGATCCGCGGCTTCAACGCATTGCCGGAAGGCGGCAGGATTCCGCGGCCGGACCTCCTGATTGTCGCGCGCGGCGGCGGCTCGCTCGAAGACCTCTGGTCTTTCAACGAGGAGAGCGTGGTCCGCGCCGCCGCCGACAGCATGATCCCGCTGATTTCGGCGGTCGGCCACGAGACGGATATCACACTGATCGATTTTGCCGCCGACAAGCGCGCGCCGACGCCGACGGCGGCGGCCGAAATGGCCGTACCGGTACGCAGCGAGCTGTTCGTCGAGGTCGCGAGCCTGGCGCGGCGGACCATGCTGTGCTGGCAGCGCGGCCATGAACTGCGCCGCAACGAGTTGCGCGCCGCCGTGCGCGCGCTACCGGCCTTGAGCGAACTGTTGGCCATTCCGCGGCAGCGGCTGGATGGCGCCGCTTCCGCCCTGCCCCGCGGCCTCAAAGCCAACACGCATGCGCATTTCCGCCGCTTTGCCGGTATGAGCGCCCGGCTGACCGTGCGAGTGCTGCGCGCGCAGCTCACACAGGCCCAACACCGGCTCGCCGCCTCCGGCGAACGGATGGCGCATTCCGCCAAAATCCTGTTGCGAAACCGGCAGGATCGCTTCGCGGGCCTGGCGATCCGGCTGCAGGCGTCAAAGCTCTCCAATGCGCAAGCCCAGCGCCAGGCGATCGCGCGCGAGCGCGAACGCATCCTTCGCCTGACTGAGCGCGCGCGCCGCGCACTCGCAACTTCAACCCAGAGACTTCAGGCGCGGGTTGGCCATAGCGGGCAACTGCTCGTTGCGCTGTCATATCGCAGCGTTCTCGCGCGCGGTTTTGCCCTGGTGCGCGACGCAGACGACCACGCCGTGCACGCCGCTTCAAACATTGAACCGGGGGCACGGTTCAGCGTGGAATTCGCCGATGGACGGGTCGCGGCGACCGCGGATGGCAGTCGGCAAGCGGCGACATCAGCTCCGCCGAAGCCGGTTGCGAGTGAACCGAAACCGGCCGCGCCCAAGCGCGCCACCAAACCGGTCGGCCAAGGAAGCTTGTTTTAGGAAGACCCCCACAACGTCACGCCTTGGCTTGTCCCGGCCACGATGATCAAGTTGCGCCGTCCAATTCAGTTTCACCGCGCCAGCCACTCGGCGACGCGCTTTTGTGAATCGGCGCGCGCGTCAGCGTCGGTACCAAGGTGACCCTTTTCAGGGTCCGCCGCATCCGTGCCCGGGCCGATCGCGTGAACGGGCAAATTGGCGCGGTCGAACTCGTGATAAGCGCTGGGATAGACGACGATGCGCGTCAGCGCGCTGCGGCCGTGCGCGCCCTCGACCATCTGGCGGCAGGCGGGCGGCGAACTGACGTCGTCCTTGCCGCCGATCAGGACCAGGGTTGGGACACGCGCGCTCCACCCAAGTCCGGACGAGAGACGGCAATCCGGATAGAACGCGATGGCCGAGCGGAAGTCCGGCTCGATATGGTGCGAGGATAATTGCGGGCGAACCGCCCACAACAACGCGCTCGCGCCGTTGGCCCAGCCAAGCAAGCTGATGCGGTTGTGCGCGACCCAAGGCTGCTGCATCAACCATTGCCGCGCGGCCAGGATGTCGATCACCCGCTCGCGCTTTGCGTATATCCGGCGCTCCTTGACGCGGCATTGCGGACCAAGCTCGCGTGACGCGTAGCTGTCCGGAAACAATACGGCCTTGCCGCTCTTCAGCAGCTCTTCCGCCCAGTCCCGGTAGCGCGGCTGAACCGGCTCGGAGTGACCAGCCAATCCGCCGCACCCGTGCAGGGCAATCACGACTGGAAACGGGCCGTCGCCATCAGGCTTGTAAAGCTGCGCGCGTAGCACCCCGCTGCCGGAGGGAATCTCGACCGGATGCGGAGTGGGTATCGGCGCGGCATGCGCCGCAGGCGCCACCGCAAAAAGTGCCAGCAGGAAAATGGCGGATGAAAATCCCATCGTCGGAAGGCTAACATGCGAGAGGTGCGAGATTTCATCACAAATCGGTGGGTTTGACGGGCGGACACGGTGACCTATTTATGCTAAATTGACATAATCGCGTTGGCCCAGAAGCCGCCGGAAACGATCGGAGAATTTTACCGTGCTGAATAAATTCGGTCCCTCGGGCCACGGCGAAGCCAAGCTGCAATATCTGGACGGCGATTTCCGCGTGGTCTCGCCGGGAACCTATGTGCGTTGCGCGGTGACCGACGCGCGGATACCGCTCGACGAGCTGAAATACTGGAGCGTCGATTTGCAGGAGGCCTATGCGATCCCCACCGCGGTGCTGCAGCGGCATTTTCCCGGCGCGCTGAAGGCGCAGGGCTAGTACGTCGGCTGGAGTTCGATTTAGTCGCCCATATCGGTGTTTGCTTCAAGCCGCGACGTTTGCAAGAAATCGATCAACTGACGAGCGCA
>DATGGY010000195.1:0-51183 GCA_035308285.1 Bradyrhizobium sp.
GCCGAATCGATCGTGTTCGATCGCGCCGATGGCTATCTCGGGGTGATGATCGATGATCTCGTCACGCGCGGGATTACCGAACCGTATCGGATGTTCACCTCCCGCGCCGAGTATCGTCTGACCCTGCGGGCCGATAACGCCGACCAGCGCCTAACGGACAAAGGGATTGCGCTCGGCTGCGTGGGGCAGGCGCGTTCGCTGCGTCACCGCGCCAAGATGGCTGCTCTCAATGCCGCAAAGGCGCAGACCCGGTCGCTCACCCTGACCCCGAACGAAGCCGAGAGATATGGCCTTGCGCTCAATAAGGACGGCCAGCGCCGCTCCGCCTTCGAGCTTCTTGCTTATCCGGAGGTCGGCTGGTCCGAGGTCCGCAGCATCTGGCCGGAGCTGTCGGCCATTGACCCAGCGATCGCGGTCCATCTGGAGATCGACGCCAAATACGACGTCTATCTCAAGCGCCAGGTTGCCGACGTCGATGCCTTCCGCCGGGACGAAGGCCTCATCGTTGCCGGTCTGGACTACGATGCTGTCCCCGGGCTTTCGAACGAGGCGCGTTCGAAGCTTCGGGCAGCGCGGCCACGCACGGTAGGGCAGGCGGGCCGGCTCGATGGGGTGACCCCCGCCGCGCTCGGGATCCTGGCTGCGTACCTGCGGCGGGAAGCACGAGGACGAAAGGTCGGAGCATCCCCCATCAGCGCTTGAGGTGTTTCACGTGAAACAAGACAGGCCGTTGCCATGAGCGCCATAGCTGGGCTCGACCTCGCCGCCGACAAGGCCGCGGCGCTCGCCCTCACGCCTGTTTCACGTGAAACAGAAGTCCGGCTGGATCGCTTCGTTGACCTCCTTCTGGAGTGGCAAGCCAAAATTAACCTCGTCGCGCCCTCGACCCTGCCGACTCTTTGGACCCGACACATTTCCGATTCGTTGCAGCTTTTGAGCATCGCACCGTCAGCGAAAACATGGGTCGATCTTGGCAGTGGCGGCGGCTTCCCCGGCGTGGTGCTCGCCTGCGCGCTGGCGGAGACGCCAGGCACGCTCGTTCATTTGATCGAGCGAAACGCCAAGAAGGCGGCCTTTCTTCGCGAGGCGCTGCGTGTGACCGATGCACCCGGCACTATTCATCTCGCCGATATCGGGGATAGTGTGGAAAGAATTTGCGGCCCCATCGATTGCCTCACCGCGCGAGCGGTTGCTCCGCTACATCAACTCATCGAATTCGCAGAACCAATGGTAAAAAAAGGTGCGAAGGCACTATTTCTCAAAGGCCAAGATGTAGAGGCCGAATTGACCGAGGCCACTAAATATTGGAATATCGACCCCCATCTGCACTCCAGCCGCACCGGTGGTCATGGCTGGATCGTCGAGTTTAACCGCATCGAACGCCGCCGCCCGTCCGAAGCCAGCCATGGTACCCGCGCATGACCGTAGTTGATCAGATATATCAACAAGATAAGGACCAACGCTCGGGGGGCGGCCCGCGCATTTTGGCGCTTGCCAACCAAAAAGGCGGCGTCGGCAAGACCACCACGGCCATCAACTTGGGTACGGCATTGGCGGCGATCGGCGAGCGCGTGCTGATCGTTGATCTCGACCCGCAAGGTAACGCCTCGACCGGGCTCGGCATCGACCGCCGTAACCGAAGCTGCTCGACCTACGACGTTCTGATCGGCGAAGCATCCTTGCGCGAATCGGTAGTGCCCACCGCCGTTCCACGGCTTCACATCGCCCCCTCGACCATGGATCTTTCGGGGCTCGAGCTCGAACTCGGATCGACGCCGGGCCGCGCATTCCGGCTGCGCGACGCGATCGCGGCGCTCAACACCAATGCCGAGCAGGACGGAGACTACACCTATGTTCTGATCGACTGCCCGCCGTCGCTCAATCTTCTCACCGTGAACGCGATGGCCGCGTCGGATGCGATCCTGGTGCCGCTGCAGTGCGAGTTCTTTGCGCTTGAAGGGCTGTCGCAGCTGCTGCAGACGGTTGAGCAGGTGCGCACCACGCTCAATCCAAGCCTTTCAATTCATGGCATCGTGCTGACCATGTTCGACTCGCGCAACAATTTGTCGAACCAGGTGGTTGCCGACGTCCGGCAGTTCATGGGGAGCAAGGTTTACAAGACCATGATCCCGCGCAACGTACGTATTTCCGAGGCGCCATCCTACGGCAAGCCGGTACTGGTCTATGACCTCAAATGCGTCGGCAGCGAGGCCTATCTCAAGCTTGCGACGGAAGTGATCCAGCGCGAGCGCGAGCTGCGCGCGCATTAGAGCATGATCCGGAAAAGTGGGAGCTGGTTTTCCGAAAAGATCATGCTCAAACAAAAGGGATCTAGCCCGCTATCCCGAGATGCAAAGTGAAGTTTTCTCGGCCTCTTGCTTCGGAACGCCGGCAGTGAGAGTTCCGGGCTGAAGTCGAAAACAGGAGCGCTTGAGTTGAATCCAAGGGAGCTGGCGATGGCCGACGAAGCGCGTTCGCGACTGGGACGCGGTCTAGCAAGTCTGATCGGGGATGTCGGCGGTGAGGCCGCGCATCTGGAGCGGCCGCGCGCACAGCGCAAGGTGCCGATCGAGTTCCTCAGACCGAATCCGCGCAATCCACGCCGCGAGTTCGCCGATGCCGAACTCCGCGAACTCGCCGATTCGATCAAGCAGCATGGCGTGATCCAGCCGATCGTGGTGCGGCCGGTGCGCGGCGCTCACGATCGCTACGAGATCGTCGCCGGCGAGCGCCGTTGGCGGGCGTCACAGATTGCGGGCCTGCACGACGTGCCGATCGTGCCGGTCGACGTCAGCGATTCGGATGCGCTCGAGATTGCGATCATCGAAAACGTGCAGCGCGAAGATCTCAATGCGATGGAAGAGGCGCAGGGCTATCACGCGCTGGCCAATGAATTCAAACGCAGCCAGGAAGACATCGCCAAGATCGTCGGCAAAAGCCGCAGCCACGTCGCCAACACGATGCGCCTGACGAAACTGCCGGCCGAGGTTCAGGCCTATATTGCGATGGGCCAGTTGTCGGCCGGCCATGCGCGGGCCCTGATCGGCGTTCCTGATCCCGCCGCCGCTGCCAAGCGCATCGTCGAGGAAGGTCTCAACGTACGTCAGACCGAAGCGCTGGCCCATGTCGAGGGCGTGCCGGTGCGCAAGCCGCAGAAGGCGCGTGTCGGCAAGGAGAAGGATCCCAACACGGTCGCACTGGAGAAAAGCGTCAGCGATGCGCTCGGGCTCGCGGTCAGCATCGATCATCGCGATTCCGGCGGCACGGTGCATATCCGCTATCGCGATCTCGAGCAGCTCGACGACATCGTGCGAAGGCTCGGTAGAAAGGGGTAAT
Organism: Bradyrhizobium sp.; assembly: GCA_035308285.1. Lineage (GTDB taxonomy): Bacteria > Pseudomonadota > Alphaproteobacteria > Rhizobiales > Xanthobacteraceae > Bradyrhizobium. The sequence goes on from DATGGY010000195.1 coordinate 3,337, forward strand.
CGCCGGCGCGCGTCGGCGCAAACCGGCACTGATGGTCCGGCCTATCCCCGCCGTTTTGCGTTCACCGCGATCGACAGCAACACGCGTTGCGCAATCGCCGGGGCGAGTATGGCCTGCTTGCGCATCTCCAGCGCCGCTGTTGCAAGCTGATCGATGATCAGCGCGAGCCGCGCCACACTGAAATTGCGCAATGCGGCCTCGACATTTGCCTTCCGCGAGAAATGCAACCTCGGAAATCCACCGTCGAGCACAGTCGATACCGGCGTTCCATCGGCGATCGAAAGCGCCGATTTGTGCAGCCATGCCGCTTGCCTTTGCGCTGCCGAAATGATCACGCCGGGATAGGTACCGGCCACCATCGCCTTGGCAAACTCGCTCTCGACCATGGCCGGATCTCCCGAGAATGCCCCATCGACGATCGGGTCCAACTTCAGCTCGGAAGCGTCGGCCGCAACCGCCATCACGTCGTCGAGCGTAATCTCGCCTTTGCCGTTGGCGTAGAGCGTAAGCTTGCTCAATTCGTTGCGCGAGGCCTGCCGGTCGCCGCCGAGCAGCGTCATCAAGACCGCGCGTGCGTCCGCAGCTATGCGCAAATCCGCAACCCGCAGCTCGTCGTCGATCAGCCTGGCAAGGTCGCGCTCGGTGTCGGGATAGCAGGCAATCGCAACGGCGGTCTTGGCGCGCTCGCAGGACTTGCGCAGCGGCGACTCCGGCCGCAGCTCACCCGCCTCGATCACGATGCGACAATCCTTCAGCGCCGTCTCGGCCAGCGTGTCGACCCCGCTTGCGAAACTCCGCGACCCGGCGCGGACGCGGATAGCGCGGCGGCCGCCAAACAGAGGGATTGTCAGCGCTTCATCGACCAGCCGCGACGGCTCGGCTGAAAGCTCGTCGCCGTCCAGCCTCACCAGCGAAAACGGATCGTTGGGGTCGTCGACAGCCGACGCCAGCAACGCGTCGGCGCGTTCGCGGACCAGACCGGCATCCGGACCGTAAAGCAGGATGATCGGACGTCCCGGATCGGGCCGGGCCAGGAAAGCGTCGATTTCTTTTCCGCGGAGCGCGACCATGTCAGACCGGCGTTGTCATCCCGGAACGCGCGTCTTCATGCTACGCCCGTCGTGGAATGATCGGATGTTTCAAGTGCCGGCGTAGAAGAACGATGCCAGCCGGGTCTGGATGCGCTCGGCGATTTCCTGACACGCGCGATCCTCCGCGTCGCGGAAAGCGCGGGCGCGGGCGAAACGCTGGTAGCTGCCGGGGATATCGTAGGTGACGCGCGAGAACGTCGTACCGGTCATGACCGATTTATTGGTGGCGATCTCGATTAGATTGAACTGGGCATCGATGCCGTAATTTTCGCTGGTGGGCAGCCCGGTGTTCACATCGGTCATCAGCGATGAACGGCTGGAGGTGAATCTGAACACCAGGCGATGGGTGGGGGGCATTCCGGTGGCATTGCCGTAAAGCTTGAAGGCCAGCGCATTGCGGATTTCCACCCCGAGCCGGGCGTCGCGCGAGGCGTTCTGCTTGTCGACCGGCGGGAGTTCCACCCCCAACAGTTTTTCCCGCAAGCCCGGCGTGCCGTCGGCATGCTCGGCATACATCGGCTGAAAGCAGCCCGCCGTCAGCGCCGCCAGGGCGGCCGCGGCCAAGAGCCGAACGGCGATGCGGGTCCTAGCCAACGACATTCACGATCCTCATGGGAACAACGATCACTTTTCGGACGGCTTTGCCACCCAAGGCTTGTTTTACCGCATCAAGGGCCAGAACGGCACCCTGAATTTCCGGATCCTGGGCAGTGCGGGCCACCGTGACCTCACCCCTTTTCTTGCCGTTGACCTGAACCACCAGCGTCACGGTGTCTTCAACCAGCAAATCTCGTTCGATTTGCGGCCAATTCGCCTCCGAAACCAGCCCCTTCTGTCCCAGCACAGCCCAGCACTCCTCGGCGAGATGCGGCATCATGGGCGCGAACAGTTGAACAAGGATGACGGCGGCTTCCCGAACCGCCCAAACCAGATCCGGCGCGGGTTGCCCCGGACGGGCCAAGACCTCGCCGAGCGCATTGGAAAACTCCCGGATATAGGCCAGGCAGACGTTGAAATGCAGTCTCTCAATGCCGGTGGAGACTTTGTCCAGCGCGCCATGGGCGGCCTTGCGCAGGGCCAGCGCGTCGGCACCGAATGCGGCGGGTCTGGTTTCAGCCGCCGCGGCGCTGATCTCGGCCGATTCGCCGATCAGCCGCCACAGCCGCTGCACAAAACGCGATGCGCCCTGCACGCGCTCGTCGCTCCAGATCACGTCGCGGTCCGGCGGTGAGTCAGACAGCATGAACCAGCGCGCCACATCGGCGCCGTAGGTGGCGATGATGTCGTCGGGATCGACCGTGTTGCGCTTCGACTTCGACATCTTCTCGATGCCGCCGATGGTGACCTCCTCGTTTGTGGTCAGAAGAATGGCACGCCGGCCATTGGCGTCGGTTTCGATCTTGACCTCGGCGGGTGTGACATAGCCGCCGTCAGCCTTTTGATAGGTCTCGTGCACCACCATGCCTTGCGTGAACATACCGGCGAAGGGCTCGTCCATGCCGATGTGACCGGTGGCCTTCATGGCGCGGGTAAAGAAGCGGCTATAGAGCAGATGCAGGATCGCGTGCTCGACGCCGCCGATATATTGGTCGACCGGCATCAGGCGATCTACCACCGCCGGCGTCGTCGGCGCCTTCTCGTTCCAGGGATCGGTGAAGCGCGCGAAATACCAGGACGAATCCACGAACGTATCCATGGTGTCGGTTTCGCGCATCGCCTTGCTGCCGCATTGCGGGCATTTGACGTGCTTCCAGCTCGGATGATGGTCGAGCGCGTTGCCGGGCTTGTCGAAGGTGGCGTCCTCAGGAAGTGTGACCGGCAAATCCTTGTCCGGCACCGGTACGACGTCGCATTTGGGGCAGTGGATGACCGGGATCGGACACCCCCAGTAACGCTGACGCGAGATGCCCCAATCGCGCAGGCGGAAGTTCACCTGCCGCTCGGCAACGGGCGCGTTGCCGCGCAGCTCCTTCTCCAGCCGCTTGGCGACCTCTTCCTTGGCTTGCTCGATGGTGAGTCCGTCGAGGAAACGCGAATTGATCATCCGGCCATCGCCGTCATAGGCGACATTCGAGATCACGAAGGTCTTCGGGTCCTGGCCTTCGGGACAAACCACCGGCGTGTTGCCGAGTCGGTATTTGTTGACGAAATCGAGGTCGCGCTGGTCGTGCGCGGGGCAGCCGAAAATCGCCCCGGTGCCGTATTCCATCAGCACGAAATTGGCGACGTAGACCGGGAGCTTCCAACTGGAATCGAACGGGTGGATCGCGCGGATGCCGGTGTCAAACCCCTGCTTCTCGGCGGTGTCGATGATCTCCTGCGCCGTGCCGATCCGCTTCGTCTCCGCGATGAACTCCGCAAGTTTTGCGTCCTTCGCAGCCGCCGCCTGCGCCAGCGGGTGATCGGCCGAAATCGCCATGAATTTCGCGCCGAACAAGGTATCGGGCCGCGTCGTGAAAATCTTCAACTCGGTTTCGCCCGCAGGCGTCGTGGCTGCATCGAGCAGGAATCGGATCAACAGGCCTTCGCTGCGGCCGATCCAGTTACGCTGCATCAGCCGCACCTTGTCGGGCCAGCGATCGAGCCGGTCGAGCGCGTCCAGCAGCTCCTGCGCGTACTTCGTGATCTTGAAGACCCACTGGCTCATCTCGCGCTGCTCGACCACGGCTCCCGAGCGCCAGCCGCGGCCGTCGATCACCTGCTCGTTGGCGAGCACGGTCATGTCGACCGGGTCCCAGTTCACCTTGCGCTTCTCACGCTCGGCCAATCCGGCGCGCAGGAAATCGTTGAACAGCTTCTGCTGGTGTTTGTAGTAGACGGGGTCGCAGGTCGCGAATTCGCGTGACCAGTCGAGCGAAAGCCCGATCGAGCGCAACTGCTTTCTCATCGCGGCGATGTTGTCGTAGGTCCAGGCCTTCGGCGCCACCTTGCGTTCGATCGCGGCATTCTCTGCCGGCAGACCGAAGGCGTCCCAGCCCATCGGGTGCAGCACGTTGAACCCCCTGGCGCGCATGAAGCGCGCCAGCACGTCGCCGAGCGTGTAATTCCGGACATGGCCGATATGGATGCGCCCGGACGGGTAGGGGAACATCTCAAGGACGTAATATTTCGGCCGCCGGTCGGCGTTTTTGGCGGCAAAGATCGCCTTTTCATCCCAAAGGCGTTGCCAGCGTGGCTCTGATTCGCGTGCGTTGTAGCGTTCGGAGGTCATGGAGTCGTAAGGCATTTCGTGGGTTCGGCGCCAGCCAAAAGGACGCCGGACTAGGCCACAAAAGCGGCTTTCGGGTCAACGGAGGATGCTTGACAAGCCTCCGGCCTGGACGCACAATTTCCAGTAGCATTTTATACCGAGGTCCGCGATGAAGCGAGCCACACGAGTATTTTTAGCTGTCGTATTTCTTTTCGGTGCCGCGGGGTTGGTCGTAAGCACGAGCCTGGCTCTTACACTTGAAGCCGCGCAAGCCTCCCCGCGAGATCCCTGACGATAGCGGTAGCCTTAGCAGGACTAGTTCGGAATTTGCCGCGTCATAGGGGGCCGTAAATGGTACGGGCGTCGAGGTGTGCCGGCCCTATAGCGTTGTCTCACGCGCTTGGTCGTACGCTGAGGGTGTCGGCAGCCACCACGTTACTGTTCGCAGCGATCTTCCCCTGGAACAAGTCAGCCGCGGCCGACGATCCGGAAACTTGCCGTAAGGCCGAGGGTCCGATATCTGTCACCGCCTGCACCGATGCGATCACGTCCGGGAAATTTCAAGGCCGCGACCTCGCGGCGCTCTATTTGAACCGCGGGTTCGTCCGCAGCAAACTAAATAATCTTGACCAAGCCATTCAGGATTATAGCGAAGCAATCAAGGTAGATCCGGAATACGCGGTTGCTCTGAACAATAGGTGTGCTGCTTACGTCAGGAAGGGCGAATTGGATCTTGCGATTCAGGACTGCACCAAAGCCATCAGCCTGAATCCGACTTACGCGAATGCATATATTAGCCGAGGGAACGCCTACCGGCAAAAAAATGACAGCTCGCACGCGCTTAGCGACTACGAGCGGGCAATCGAACTTGACAAAACTTCCGTCGCTGCCTTGTTCGGCGCCGCATTAGTTTATAGTTCGAGTGAAAATTACGTTGGTGCGCTGGCGACGTACAATGACATCATCAAAATTGACGACAAGAATGCCGCGGCTCTCAACAATCGTGGCCTCGTCTATCTGCGAATGCGCGATTTTGATCATGCGATCCAGGATTTCACAACGGCAATCAACGTAGACCCTGAGTTTGTCTTCGCCTTGAACAATCGATGCTCTGCTTATAACAGCAAGAACGATCCTGATAATGCATTTATTGATTGCGATCGTGCGATTCAACTCGATCCGAAATATCCGAATGCGTATGTCGGACGGGGACGAGCTCTTCGGATCAAGGGACAACTCGACCGCGCAATTGCGGACTACGATCAGGCGATCAAACTTGATCCGAAGTCCGCCAGCGCCTTCTTCGGCCGCGCCTACGCTTACGATCAAAAGCAAGAATACGACCGATCGATCGACGATTACCGTAAAGCGGCAGAACTGAATCCCAACGATCCAGAGACTTGGAACAACCTTTGCTGGGACCTTGCAATAGTCAATCAGCTCGAAAAGGCTTTGTCGGGCTGCAATAGGTCGCTCCTGCTGCGACCGAACGACGCCAGCTCATTGGATAGCCTCGGCTTCGTCTATCTGAAGTCGGGCAATTGGGCTCAGGCCATCGAGAACTACGACGCAGCCCTCAAGATTAGACCGAAATATGCTTCTTCACTGTATGGTCGGGGACTAGCCAAACAGAAGAACGGCGATCCTGATGGCGGCAACGCCGACATCAACGCAGCAAAAGAAATTCGAGCTGACATTGGAGGAGAATTCAAGCGCCTTGGCGCGCAGTGAATTCCTGAGCGGATCCGATATCCAGGAAATTCAAAGGTGCAGCATGATCGATATGTTACTGATAAATTCAGTTTATTTTGTATGGTTGCTAGTGCCACTCGTACCAGCCGTCGTTCTCTTTCTGATATTCCCAACAGCGCTCGTCGAGACCCAATGGAACATTTCGGGCGTTGCGGTAAAGGCGAGCGGAGTGACCGGGTTATATCTCGCCATCATAGGTCTTTCCTATGTGAAATTCCTGTCGCCGTCGTTGGAATATGCAAAAAGTTTGCGCCCGCCCTACTGGACCGTCGAGGCGCCCATCAAGTTCTTAGATGCTGAAAATCATGATGTTGTTCCGACCACGAACTCGGCGGATCAAATCAGAGTACAGCCATACGCGTATGATTTTAAGCAAACCGATCCGAAGAGCTATTTAGTTACGTTGAGATTTTCCGAACTTAACGGAGATACCGAGTCGATACGACTGATATTTCCAGAAGGCGAAGGATACATCCATCTGAAAGACCTAATGTCAGATAGCAACACCTATCCATTGCTGAAAAGAGTAAACCTATCGAAAGAACCTCCGATCAAGATTCAGCCGCCATTGAAAGGCGGTCAGAACCAGCCCGCCGTCGCCAGACCGTCGCCGACACTTCAGCGAAACCTCGAAACAAATGATCTGCAGGCAACCGCGAAGTAGCGGTGTCTTCCTTGTAACTCCTCAGCTCGCCAGCGCGACGGGGCCGCCGCCATCATCGGCGATGCGATCGAGACCGTGAACGGCCACGGCGTTGCGGCCGCTGCGTTTGGCCGCATAGAGGCTGGCATCGGCGGCTTCGATCAGATCGCCCAGCAGCAGGCCGTTGCCGGGTCTGGTGCTGGCGACGCCGACGCTCACGGTGACGGTTTGATGGCTCGAGGTGGCGTGAGGCACGGCCAGATCCAGCACCGCCGTGCGCACCATCTCGCCGATCTCCCGCGCCCGGATTTCGTCCGTGTTCGGCAGCAGCAGGCAGAACTCCTCGCCGCCGTACCGCCCGGCAAAGCCCATGGTCTCGGCGGCAAGGCCGGCGAGCGTTTCGCCGATCCGGGAGAGACAGGCGTCGCCCTCGGGATGTCCATAAGTGTCGTTGAACGGCTTGAAGTGGTCGACATCGATCATTAAGAGCGACAATTCGCTGTTGTGCTGCTGGGCCCTCATCCATTCGAAATCGAGCCGGCTCTGGAAGCCGCGCCGGTTGGCGAGGCCTGACAGCATGTCAATCGATGCCATTACCGTCAGCCGATCGTTGCTGGCGATGAGCTCGCGCTCGCGCTCGGCAAGCTGGGCTGCCATCGTGTCGAATGCGCTGGCGAGCGGAACAAATTCGGCCGGCATGCGGCTATTTGCAGCGCGGACCGACCATTCACCCCGCCCAAATCGCTTGGCGACCGCCACCATCGTATTGATCGGCCGGATGATGAGCGTCTCCGCCGCGACCAGAGCGCCGATCAGCACGAACAGGCAGACCAACCCCAGTTGCAAATAGGCGTTGCGAATCTCGCGGTTGATGTCGGCGGCCACCCTGGCTTCATCGATGCCGACGATCAGTCGCGATTGGGTACCAGGAATCTGCGTGAAGTTGATGGTGCGTTTGGTTCCTTCCGCACTAGAGAATGAAGCCGATCCGGACGTTTGAGCCAGATTGATTGCCCTTGCTGCAACCGGCGACAGGAGCGGCAGGCGGCTCAACGGCCGGCCGATCATGTCGGCATGGTCCGCGGGTGCTGCCAGCACGGTCCCGACGCTGTCGACCAGAGCCGCCAAAATGCCGGGCCGGTCGCCGAGATCACTCATGATCTTCGACATCCATTCGAGATTGACGCCGGCAACGATGACGGTATCCGACGTGGGATCGATGGCAGATACCGGATAGGCCGCGATCAAGATCGGTTGATTGTCGCTCTTGGAAAGCAGAAAATCGCTGAAAACGAGGTCGCGGGCTTGCTTGGCCCTCTTGAAATAGGCGCGGTCACTCAGGTCGAGGCCAACCAGCGTGTCAAGCGTCGCGCATTGGATCCGACCATCCTTGCCGACCATCACCAGGTTGCGAATCCACGGCAGATTGACCGGGAGACCCGCGCGCAGGACGTCGCAATTGAGACCACCTGTTTGCTTCGAGGCTTGGATGTGGGCCGTGGATTTCAAAACGGTCTCGACCGATGAAATAACGTCGCGTTGGGCGTCGGCGCTATGCCGCGCGATGCGCGAGAATTCCGCGTAGGCACGCGCGATCTGCTTGTTGCGGGCGTCCTCAAGGGAACGGGTGCGTTCCAGCATCAGCGGCGTCACCAGGATCAACGCCAGCAACACCAGCCGCGCGCGAATACCGAGAAGCTTCTCGAACTTCACTTCTTTGCGCCTGAAACGAAAGCCTGACATTCTGCTCCCCCGACCCTCGCGCAGGGTATAAGAGAGGGTTCAAGAAGCCTTTCTCGAAATTCCTAAAAATGGAACAATCGCGAAAGAATTATGAATCGAAAGATGACGTTGACAACATGACCGAAGGCCTTTCTCGGCTAACCGCACATTTACCAACCGGGCTTTCCGCGGTGGAAGAAGAGATCGCGCGGGCGTGCAGGGACGTCGGGCGGGACCGCTCGTCGGTCACGCTGGTTGCCGTTTCCAAGACGTTCAATGCCGACGCGATCGTGCCGGCGATCGAGGCCGGACAACGCACTTTCGGCGAAAACCGCGTTCAGGAGGCCAAGGCAAAATGGGCGGGGTTAATGTCAGCTTACTCCGGCATCGCCTTGCATCTGGTCGGGCCGCTGCAATCCAACAAGGCGAAGGAGGCCGTGGCGCTTTTCGATGCGATCCATTCGGTCGACCGCCCCAGCCTTTGCGAAGCGCTGGCAAAGGAATTCGGCACTCAGAATCGGCGGCCGCAATTATTCGTTCAGCTCAACACCGGGGAGGAACCGCAAAAGGCGGGCGTCGCACCTGCCGAGGCGGACAGTTTCATCGCGAGCTGCCGCGAGAAATATGGCCTGCCGATTTCCGGCCTGATGTGCATTCCACCGGTCGACGATCCGCCGGCGCCGCATTTTGCGCTGACCGCCAAGATCGCCGCCCGCAACGGGCTGAAGAATCTGTCGATGGGCATGAGCGCCGACTTTGCGATCGCGATTGCGCTCGGCGCTACTCATGTGCGCGTCGGCTCGGCGATTTTCGGAAAACGCTAATCGTACGGTTTGCGCGGCTCTGCGTCCGCGCCAAGAACGCTACCCGATCACAATTTTCGTCCGTGGCCCGAGCCGCCGCAGCAGGTAGAGCATCGCCGATTTTGTCATCGAAACGCATCCGGCCGTCGGCGAAAAATCCGCGCGCGCCAGATGGAGGAAGACCGCGCTGCCGCGGCCGGCGACGCGCGGCCAAGTGTTGTGGTCGATCTCGACAATGAAGTCGTAGAGGTGGTCGTCGCGCTTGAGCCGGTCGCCGGCGCAATCATGGCCGAGCCGTACCGGCTGGTTGTAGTGGCGGCTGGTGGGGTCTTCGCACCAGGCGTCCTCGGAGCGAATCGCGCGAATCGGCAGCAGGGTCTGCGGTCGCGGGTTGCGGTCGGCGCGCCACCACAGCCGGCGCGGCTTGAAAATGCCCTTTGGGGTCCCGCCGTCGCCCTCGCGCTTGTTGGCGATGATGCCCCCGCGCCCAAGCGCGACCGGGATCGTCTGTTGGCCAGCCGTCAACCATCCGCGGCAAGGGTCTGCCGCGGCGGCGCGAATCCTGATCATGGTTACCGGCTGATCACGGGTTTGTGTTCCATAAGTATTTGAAATATCGGAATTATCCATTCAGCTCGAGGGTCTCCGGCTTGAGGGTCGAAAAAAAGCCGCGCTCGCGGCATTACAGGACGTTCATCAAAATGCTTCCGAATTCTAGGCTAGATTGCGTTTCGCCTTGTGAAACCGTAACAGCCTCTTACCTCAAGACGAACAAGTTCTGACCAACGCCGATTTTGCCAACCACGACTTGAGCCGAGCCGACTGGGCTCGCGCCGCCGCTCCAGAGGATTGTACCCATGGCCAACGCCCGCAAGATCCTGATCGTGGATGACGACACCGATCTGCGCGACACGCTTGTGGAGCAGTTGTCTCTGCACGACGAATTCGAAGCCTCCGCCGTCGACACCGGCGCCAAGGGCGCGACCGCCGCCAAGACCGATGCTCCGGATCTCGTATTGATGGATGTGGGGTTGCCGGATACCGATGGCCGTGAGGTGGTGCGTTCCCTGCGCAAGGGCGGATTCAAGGCGCCGATTATCATGCTCACCGGACATGATACCGATTCGGACACTATTCTCGGGCTCGAATCCGGCGCCAACGACTATGTCGCCAAGCCGTTTCGCTTCGCGGTACTGTTGGCGCGGATTCGTGCGCAGCTCCGCCAGCACGAAGCCAGCGAAGATGCGGTGTTTTCGGTCGGTCCCTATAGTTTCCGCCCCGGCTCCAAAATGCTCACCGGCGCCAACGCCAGGAAAGTGCGCCTGACCGAAAAGGAAACTGCGATCCTTCGATTCCTGTATCGTGCGGCCCAACTTCCGGTATCGCGGGAGACCCTGCTGCAGGAGGTCTGGGGATACAATTCGGGCGTCACGACACACACGCTGGAAACCCACATTTACCGTCTGCGCCAAAAGATCGAAAAAGACGCGGCCAATCCCGAGATATTGGTGACCGAAGCCGGTGGCTACAAGCTGGTGCCGTGATACGATTCAGCCGAAGATTCGTATTCGTGCGGCTGGTATTTCATGTCGATCGAAGATGACGTTGCACTGCTCGAGCGCGTCCCGACACTTCGCTTGTTGGGGATAGCGGCCTTGCGCATGCTGGCGATCGGCTCCGAGCAGCGCGATTTCGCGCGCGGTGGTTTGCTCTTCAATGCAGGCGATGAGGCGGACGCCGGATTTGTGGTCCAGCGCGGCTCATTTCGCATCGAGGACGATAGCGGCGCCGCGGTCGTCGCCGGCCCTGGCGCATTGATCGGCGAACTTGCGCTGATTACCACGATGCGACGGCCATCCACCGCGATCGCGCTGGAGGACTCGTCAGCGATCCGGATCGCTCGCAGCCTGTTTCAGCGCGTGCTGGAAAGCGATCCTGCCGCTGCGCGCCGGCTGCGCGACGAAATGGCCAATCGCACCAGCCAGATCGCGAGCGACATATTGATGGCGGGCGCGAAGCTCAGTATTTGAACTCAGCCATCCCTTACATCTCCAGCGTCACCGTCACCGGAACGTGGTCGGACGGCCGCTCCCAGCCGCGCGCATCGCGGGCGATGCGGAAATCGCTCACCCGTTCCTTGAGCGCAGGCGAGATCCAGATGTGATCGAGCCTTCTGCCGCGATCGCCCAGTGTCCAGTCCGCGGCGCGGTAGCTCCACCAAGTATAGACCTTTTCGGACTGCGGGATGCGGTCGCGTGCGACGTCGACCCACTCGCCCTGGGTTTGGGCCGCCAGCAGCTTCTCGCATTCGATCGGAGTGTGGGATACGACCTTCAACAATTGCTTGTGCGACCAGACGTCATTTTCGTGCGGCGCCACGTTGAGATCGCCGACCAGGATATGGTGATCCTCGCCGCGCGGATGCAACGGCTCGCAGGATTTCATCTCATCGAGAAAGCGAAGCTTGTGTTCGAATTTTGGATTGAGCGCGGGATCGGGAATATCGCCCCCGGCCGGCACGTAGAAATTATGCAGCACTAGCGGCCTTGACAGCTGCGCCCTTTCGCCGAACTCGACCGAGATGTGGCGCGAATCGATGTTGTCGCAAAACGTGCGGACGTCGGTCTTCTCGAACGGCAATTTCGAGATGACGGCGACGCCGTGATAGCCCTTCTGGCCGTTTAGCGCGACGTGTTCATAGCCGAGGCGTCTGAAGCGCTTCAGCGGAAAAGCATCGTCGATGCATTTGGTTTCCTGCAGGCACAAGACGTCCGGCCGGGCCGATTTGATGAATTTTGCGACCAGATTGATGCGCAGGCGCACCGAGTTGATATTCCAGGTTGTCAGGGAAAGGCGCATGGGACCGGCGATAAAGGAAGGCGTGCGCTGATGACGCACGTCTTCGTTCCGCAATCAAGAATGAATGTCTGGGGCAAGAACCGGAAGGTGTGGAAACCTCTCTGCGAACGGCCGGCCAACATCGGTCCAGCCGAATCGGAGCTCAGCCCGGTGGCAACGAATGGTCGGTGAAGTCGATCTTGAACAGGCCGGGATCGACCTTCCTGGAGGTGTCGAGATTATAGACCGCGACCGTGGTGTCATACCCTTGCGGGTCGGTCACCGTCCACTGCTTGAGCTGGCCGTCCTTGGCGCCAACCATCAGCAACAGGCGGCTGGTGCCGAGCAGCAACTGCTTCTCCTCGATGGTGATACTGATGTAGAGATCGTCGGCCGTCACGCTCACCACGTTGGTATCTTTCAACAGGTCGATGCGGTCCGAGAGCAGATACCGCAGTGGCGTTTGCGACAGCGGATAGATCTCCTGTGTATCAAGCCTGCGGTCGCGCACCGCAAGCATCGATCCGTCTGCGACAATCGCGATCGGATTTGGCGGCTCATATTCGAACCGTACTTTTCCGGGCTTCTGGATATAGAATTCACCTTTGGTCTTGGTACCGTCGGGCCCGACCTGGACAAATTTGCCGACCACGGTCTGCAGCGACGATAGATAGTTGCTGACCTTGGCAGCTTGCGCCTTTTGCTTGTCGTCGAAGGTCGCAAAAATACTGGCCGGAACATTGCGGCGCGGATCTGGAATCACGGGATTGGGCGGCACTGCCGTCGCACCGGTCGTCGTCGGGCCCTTTTGGCCATCCGAGGCGCTGATCTGCACGTCCCGGCCCTTTGGCGCGGGTTTGGGAATCGGAACGGTTTGCGCACGGCACGGCGCCGCCGCGCCTCCGATTGAGGCTACGATCAGAAGCGTCAAGGCGATTCGCGCGCCGGGAGAAAGCAACCGTTCGGCCATTCGTGGTTTGTTGTTTCTGGTCAACGTATCGTCCTGCCCGGCCCCGCGGCCTTTTATCGCTCTTTGTACAAAGGGGATATCGTTTTTCCGTGAGAAGATAATGGCGAATCGCGAGGTTCCAAGGCTTCAGGTCAAGCCTTCAGATCAAGCCTTCAGGTCAAGGCTCGATCAGGTAATCAGAAGCCGCCCTCTTCCTCTTCGACCAGAATTTCGCGCTTTCCTGCATGATTGGCTTGCCCGACGATTCCCTCAAGTTCCATCCGCTCCATCAGTGACGCGGCACGGTTATATCCGATCTGCAGCCGTCGTTGAATATAGCTGGTGGAGGCCTTGCGGTCGCGCTTGACGATCGCTACTGCTTGCGCAAACAGGTCGCCGCCGCCATCGCCGCCCATGCCGGTGGAATCGAATACCGCGCCGTCCTCGTCGGTCGGCTCCTCTGCCGTGACCGCTTCGAGATATTCCGGCGAGCCCTGCGTCTTGAGATGGCGCACCACCTTCTCGACCTCCTCGTCGGAGACGAAGGGTCCGTGCACGCGGCTGATTCGCCCGCCGCCGGCCATGTAAAGCATGTCACCTTGCCCGAGGAGCTGCTCGGCGCCCATTTCACCAAGGATGGTGCGGCTGTCGATCTTTGAGGTGACCTGAAACGAGATGCGGGTCGGGAAGTTCGCCTTGATGGTGCCGGTGATGACGTCGACCGAAGGCCGCTGCGTCGCCAGGATCACATGCAGGCCGGCGGCGCGCGCCATTTGCGCCAGCCGTTGCACCGCGCCCTCGATGTCCTTGCCGGCAACCATCATCAGGTCGGCCATTTCGTCGACGATGATAACGATGTGGGGCAGGGGCTCGAGGTCGAGTTTCTCCTCCTCATAGATGGCCTTGCCGGTTTCCTTGTCGAAACCGGTATGCACGGTGCGCGTCAGCTCCTCGCCCCTCGATTTTGCCTCGGCCAGGCGTTGATTGTGGCCGTCGATGTTGCGCACGCCGAGCTTGGCCATCCGCTTGTAGCGCTCTTCCATCTCGCGCACGGCCCATTTGAGCGCGACCACGGCTTTCTTGGGGTCGGTCACGACCGGTGTCAGCAGATGCGGAATGCCGTCATAGACCGAAAGTTCGAGCATCTTGGGATCGACCATGATCAAGCGGCACTGATCGGGCCGCAGCCGATATACGAGGCTGAGGATCATGGTGTTGATGGCGACCGATTTTCCCGAGCCGGTGGTACCGGCGATCAGGAGATGCGGCATGCGCGCGAGATCGACGATGATCGACTCGCCGCCGATATTCTTGCCGAGACAAAGCGGCAGCTTCGCCACCGTTTCGACGCTTTCCCTCGCGGAGAGCAATTCGCGCAAATAGACTTTCTCGCGGTGCGCGTTCGGCAGCTCGATGCCGATGGCGTTGCGGCCCGGAACCACGGCGACGCGCGTCGAAAGTGCGCTCATCGAGCGCGCGATGTCATCGGCCAACCCGATCACGCGCGACGATTTGATGCCGGGTGCGGGCTCGAGCTCGTACAGCGTCACCACCGGACCGGGATGGGCCTTGACGATTTCGCCGCGGACGCCGAAATCGCCGAGCACGCCTTCCAGCGCGCGTGAATTGGCATCGAGCTCCGACCTGCTGAGCGGCTGGCGATCGGACGCTCGCGGTGCGGTCAAGAACGACACTGCCGGCAGCTCGAACCGCTCGGACGATCTGCGCGCCGGCGCGCGGGCGGCCTTCTTGCGCGGGGCGCGGGCTGCCGGAACATCATCGTCCTCGTCATCGAAATCTTCGTCGCTCTCCGGCGTGATCGAGGGTGCCCTCCGCCCGTCAAGACTTGGTTCCTGACGCTCAAAGGAAGAGGCGCGCGGCTGCGGCGCGCTGGCGACCAGCGAGCGGTAGGCCACAGCCAGCAACCACATCAACCGTGCCTTCGTGCTCATCAGGGCGTGTACGGCCCATCCAAGCGAAATAGAACCGCTGTCGTCTTCCTCAGTCGAAAATTCCTCGTCGTCCTCTTCGGCCGAGAATTCCTCATGCTGTGGACGCGAACCCATTCCGCCTGCGACGAGGAACGTTGCGACCGTCGCGGCGCCCAGAACGATCCCGAGCGTCAGCTTGTAGACAAAGCCCGGCGGGCCGAACACGACCGCGGGCACGCGTACCAATGCATCGCCGACGACACCGCCCAGTCCCGTTGGCAGGGGCCAGGCGCCGCCACGCGGCCAGCAACTGGCAAAGCCCGCCGCCAATATCGTGCACAGGATCCACGAACCCAGTCGCAGCGCTTCACGGTCGAAGCCGCGGTGAGTCAACATGCGCCAACCCCACACCGCGACGGGCAGGATCAGCATGATCGCGCCGAGCCCGAGAATTTGCATCGACAGATCGGCGCCGATGGCCCCGGGATAGCCGACAATGTTGCGAATTGGGCGCGACGTCGCGTGGCTGAGGCTCGGATCCTGCACCGACCATGTCATCAAGGCCGCCGCTGCGCCGCTGGACAGCGTCAGCAGTCCGAGACCGGTGAGTTCGCGCAGGCGCCGCGCCAGCGCCTCACGGATTGCCGCCGGCAACTGGCCGACCAGGGGAATGACGCGTTCGATCGCCGGCATGCTCATCGGGCCTTCGCGACTGGATTGTGATGCGACTGACCAGCACCACAATCGCATCCTGGTTGCGCTTGATCGTCTTGGAGAAACCGTTTTGCTTCTTTCCCGATCATGTTCAGTCCAAAATTTCGACCAGCCGGTGCAATGCCTCGGCTGTTGTTTCGCTGTCGGCGACCAGCGCCAGACGAATATATCCGGCGCCGGGATTGCTGCCGTCCGACTGCTGCCGCGCTAGATAACTTCCGGGGATCACGCGAACGCCGCCGTCCCGGTAGAGTTTGACGGTTGCAGCTTCGTCGCCGCCTTTTGCCGACACGTCGAGCCAAACGCAGAAGCCGCCGGCGGGACGCCGATAGGCGTAGCGGTTTCCCAGAATCTGATCCGCGAGATCGAACTTGATCCGGTAAAGCCTGCGGTTCTCCTCGACATGCGCCTCATCGCCATAGGCGGCGACCGCGACGTGCTGCAGCGGCACCGGCACCTGGGGTGCCGCGACGTTGCGCAGCTCGTGAAACATGCTGAGGAATTTCTTGTCGCCGGCGGCAAAGCCGACCCGCATGCCGGGAAGGTTCGATCGTTTGGAGAGCGACTGAAACGCCACGACATTGGCAAAATCAGCCCCGGCGCATTCCAGCATGCTGCCGGGTGCTGTTTGCGTATAGATTTCCGAATAGCATTCGTCGCTCAAAATCATGAAGCCGAAGCGATCGGCGAGCTTCTTCAGCCGGCCGAAATATTCCTTCGAAGCGACTGCGCCTTGCGGATTTGCCGGCGATGCGATGTACATCGCGACCGTCCTGGCCAGCGTGGCATCATCGAGGGCGTCGAGGTCCGGCAGGAAACCGTTGGCGAGCGTAGTCGGCAGATAGATCGGCTCGCAGCCGGCGGCGCGGGCTCCCGCCCCATAGGCGGGATAGAACGGGTTGGGCATCAGGATTGCGGGCTTGCCCCTGCGCTCGCCGACGTATCGCGCGGCGGTCAGCGCCGCCAGAAACAGGCCCTCGCGGCTGCCATTGAGCACCAGAAGCTCGGATTCGGGATCGATCGCCCGCGGCAGGTCAAACCGCCGCGATAGCCAGCCGGCTGCAGCCCGCCGGAACGGCTCGATTCCCTTGGCGATGGGGTAGCGGCCGAATTCAGCAATATGCCTGGCCAGCACCGGGCCGACGAAGTCGGGCACGGGATGCTGCGGCTCCCCCAATGATAGTGTTATCAATGGCTTAGCCGGCCGATGGGGGGCCAGCAATTCGGTGACCCGCAAGAACGGCGAGCGTTCGCTCTCCTGACTGCCAGTGCCCTGCGGCATGCGGGATGAAGCGGTCATGACCATACGTGTCGCGCCAGCACTGTTGAGGCCGCCGGTCGTGTCTTCAGACCGGTGGGATGCGGATCAAACCACCATAGATACGGCGAGGTTAAGACGCGATTAACCATCGGTCGCCGCTGCGATCCAGACCCCTAGGTTCCGGCAAAAAAGAAAGGGGCTCCAACTTGCGCTGGAGCCCCTCAACGGTCGGGGCATTGCCGGGTATGTGCCCGAACCGTAGTTCTGGACGCGAGCCCTTACGGAGATCGCGCCCCTCGGGAGAACTCACATATTGTAGGCCCGCTCGGTGTGCTCGGTGATGTCGAGGCCCTCGCGTTCGCTTTCGACGTTGGTGCGCAGGCCGACGATGACGTCGACCACCTTGTAGATGATCGCCGACCCGATGCCCGACCACACCAGCGTGGTACAGACGCCCCAGGTCTGGGAGATCATCTGTGCGCCGAACTCGTACTCGGCAATCTTGCCTGTGGTGTAGTCCATGATGCCGGCGCCGCCGAGCGCCGGATTGACGAGAATGCCAGTGCCGAGCGCGCCGATGATTCCGCCAATGCAGTGAACGCCGAACACGTCGAGCGAGTCGTCGTAGCCGAGCGCGTTCTTGATCACGGTGACGAAGAACAGGCAGACCACGCCGACGACGAGACCGAGTACGATCGCTCCCATCGGACCGGAGTAGCCGGCCGCAGGCGTGACAGCCACAAGCCCCGCCACCGCGCCCGAAATGGCGCCGAGCACCGAGGGGTGGCCCTTGATCATCCACTCTGCGAACATCCACGATAACGCCGCCGCCGCGGTTGCGACGAAGGAGTTGGTCATCGCCAGTGCGGCGCCTCCGGATGCTTCGAGATTCGATCCGGCGTTAAACCCGAACCAGCCGACCCAGAGCAGCGAGGCGCCGATCATGGACATGGTCAGCGAATGCGGGGCCATCAGATCCTTGCCGTACCCGACGCGCTTGCCGATGATCAGCGCGCCGACGAGACCGGCGATGCCGGCGTTGATATGCACCACCGTGCCGCCGGCGAAGTCGATCGCGCCCTTCTTGTTGATCCAGCCGGCGTCGGCAATGACATCGGCGAGCTTGGCTTCGGCCGCGGCCTTCGCCGCAGCGTCGCTTCCAGCCGCCGCGATCGCCTTGACCGCATCAGAGATCGCGTCTGGGCCTGCCCAATACCAGACCATGTGCGCGATAGGGAAATAGACCAGCGTCGCCCACAGCGGGATAAACAGGGCTACGGCCGCAAATTTCATGCGTTCGGCGAAGGCGCCGACGATAAGGGCGGGCGTAATCGCCGCGAAGGTCATCTGGAAGCACACATACACCAACTCCGAGATGTTGGCGCCGACGCTGAACGTCGATGCCTTGGAGTCCGCAGTCACACCCATCAGCAACGCCTTGGAGAAGCCGCCGAAGAAGTCGGACCCGCCAGTGAAAGTGAGGCTGTAGCCGTAAAGCGCCCAGAGGATGACTACGATGCAAACGGTATAGAAAACCTGCATCAAGACCGAGAGCATGTTCTTGGATCGGACGAGGCCGCCATAGAACAGCGCGAGCCCGGGAATAGTCATCAACAGCACCAACACTGTCGACGTCAGCATCCAGGCGTTGTCGCCCTTATTGATGGTTGGTTCCGCATAGGCGGCGGGCGCGGCGAACAGGCCGAATGTGAGGGCCGCTAACCCCGCGCTATAGGGACGCTTCAACGCCATTTGGTTTACTCCTGATTGGATAAGATTGAGCGCGAGATCACAGCGCCGCGGCGTCAGCCTCGCCGGTCCGAATGCGAACCGCATGGTCGAGGTTGATGACGAAGATCTTGCCGTCGCCGATTTGGCCGGTCTTCGCCGCCGACGCGATGGCCTCGATGGTTTTGTCGACCTGGTCCGAGGCGATCGCAACCTCGATCTTGATCTTGGGCAGGAAGCTCACCGCGTATTCAGCGCCCCGATAGATTTCCGTGTGTCCCTTCTGTCGGCCATATCCTTTGACCTCCGTGACCGTCAGACCGTGAACGCCGATGGCGGTCAGGGCGTCACGGACTTCTTCGAGCTTGAATGGCTTGATGATCGCCATAACAATTTTCATGGGTCTTAATCCCCGCTTGGGCTCGGTCCAGACGCGACCGAGCGATCCCGACTGAGGTTCACCACGCGGAGAGGCTCACTACGCGGGCACAGCCGGTGCGGGAAGAATCAAATGCCGTGCCAGATCGGCGATGCCCCCTAACGAGCCGTTAACGCGGACGTTTTCGGGGACTGTCGCATTCGCTTGCGACCGCGTTATTTGGTCGCGCTCAAACGCTAGGCAGAGCGGCCCATAAGCTAGGCAAGACGGGCTCGCGACATATATTCCTGCCCACGATGAGTGCAGGGAAAAGGTATCTGGGTAACTAGCCGCCTACTGCAGTGCTTCGCCATGCTGCGAAATATCGAGACCCTCGAGTTCCTGCGGCAACGAAACCCGGATTGGCACGAACAGCCCCACCAATTTCAGAAGGATGTAGGTCAGGCCGGCGGACCAGCCCAGGGTGACGGCAACGCCGTAGAGTTGGGTCAGCACGAGGTGCGGGTTTCCCTCCAGCAGGCCCGAGGTCCCTCCGATTGACGCCGTTGCAAAGACGCCGGTCAGCAGGATTCCGCTCGTCCCGCCAACTCCGTGGACGCCGAACACATCAAGCGAATCATCGTAGTTGAGCCGGCGCTTGAGCCACGTGCAGGCCCAGAAACACACGAGGCCGGCGGTCATGCCGATCAAGATGCCGTGCCAAGGCGCGACGAAGCCGGAAGCCGGCGTAATCGTGCCCAACCCCGCCACGGCGCCGGAGATCATGCCAAGCACGGATGGCTTGCGCTGGATCGACCATTCGACCGCGCCCCAGGTCAGCGAGCCGGCGCAAGCGGCGAGATGGGTCGCGGCGATCGCCATCACGGCGTGCGAATTCGCGCCGAGCGCTGATCCGCCATTGAAGCCGAACCAGCCGACCCACAGCAGTCCGGTGCCCATCACGGCAAGCGAGAGATCGAAGGGCGACAGATTTTCGGCGCCATAGCCGTGACGCCGTCCGATCGCCATGGCTGCCACCAGGCCGCCGGCACCGGCGCTGAGATGCACGACAAGACCGCCGGCAAAATCTAGCACGCCCGCGGCACCGAGAAAGCCGCCGCCCCAGACCCAATGGGCCAGCGGCACGTAGACCAACGTGAACCAGCCGATAGCAAACAGGAGAAAGGCCGAGAAGCGCATGCGGTCGGCGACGGAGCCTGCCACCAGCGCCACCGTGATGATCGCAAAGGTCATCTGGTAGAGCATGAACAGGCTCTCCGGAATCGTCTTCGCCGCTGGGTTGACGCTGTCCATGGTCATCCCTGCGAGAAACCAGCGATCCAGCGTGCCGAGCCATGGACCGTCGCCGACAAACGCGAGCGAATAACCGAAAGCTACCCAGAGTATGGAAACGACCGCGACGCATGCGAGACTTTGGGCCATCGTCGCCAGCACGTTCTTCTTGCGCACCATGCCGGCATAGAACAGCGCCAGACCCGGTAGCGTCATCATCAGCACTAGCGCGGTGGCAACGATCATCCATGCGGTGTCGGCGGCGTTGATATTGGGTGTCCCGGCAAAAGCCGGTGTCGCAAAACAAAGGATCGACGCAAAACCGGCGCATGATCCGCCAAGGTGTGAGCGGCTTGGCGCAAAGGCCATGCGTTTTTTAATCGGAGCGCGGCCGGACGCAAAACCGGGCGCTGCTTTTGCTGATCTCGTTCTGGTCGGCGCAGCCAGCTCCGCCGCGCGACATGAAAGTACCCCCATTGGTGTTCCCCCACCCTGATAAGTTCTCGTTGATCGCAGTCCCCGCGCCGATGCCGGCTGCGATTGAAGCCTTGATTGCCTATAGCGCGTCGCTGTCGGTTTCGCCGGTTCGAATCCGCAGCGCATGATCGATCGGCATCACAAAGATCTTGCCGTCGCCGATCTGTCCGGTACGGGCGCTGGAAGTAATGACCTCGACAGCCTTGTCGGCGATATCGGAAGAAACGGCGATTTCGATCCGCAGCTTCGGGAGAAAATTCACGACGTACTCTGCGCCGCGATAAATCTCCGTGTGGCCCTTCTGGCGGCCGTAACCCTTGACCTCGGTCACGGTCATGCCGTGAACGCCGATGGCGGTCAGCGCCTGGCGGACCTCGTCAAGCTTGAAAGGTTTGATAATGGCGACAACGAGCTTCATGTTCAGGCCTTCATTTCCAGGGATTCCGAAAGTCGGTCAAGCCTTGATTTGCACCCGCACAAGTCTGGCATCTTTCTCCCCCAATGGCACAAAAAGTTAGCGGCTTGACCGAAAATCAATTGCGGAAGCGGGGTTCCGCTCGATAGCCTCCCCTTACAGGTGCAGAGATCGTTCGCCAAGGTCTGGCCTCCTCGCTCGCGCTGGCGTCGGCCCGTCCGGCCGGAACGGTGTCTAAAGTTCTGTTTTGACGCGTTTCTTTGCGCCATTCGGTGCCGCGTCTGGATCAGGTCCGGGACCGTGCGTGGTCCGAAAGCGCAGCGCAGGGGGATCGAATGCCAAGCCGATCGTGGTTCTTCGCGTCCCAGGGACAGCAGCAGGGCCCCTATTCGGAAGCTCAATTCCGCGAATTCATCTCCAGAGGCACGGTCCGCGCCGAAACCCTGGTCTGGACCGACGGCATGGCGGGTTGGCAGAAGGCCAGGGAAATCCCGGGCCTGATGTCTTCGGTTTCAAGATCGCCGGCCGCGCCGAGCAGAATGCTGGCAAGCGTTACTGGCTCGGGCAGCGGATCGCTATCGATCGAATTCGGTATCTGGGAGTTCATCTGGCGCTCGCTGGTTCTATTTATTGGCGCTTTGTTCTTGATTCCCTTCCCCTGGGTCTTCGTCATGTATTGCAAATGGCTGGTTTCCTGCACGCGCGTTCCGGCGCGCCCAAATCTCTCCTTCACCGGTAGCGCGATCACGATCCTGTGGTGGTACTTCGGCGCGATTGGGCTCGCCATTGGCCTCAGCGTGATCGACAGGCTGATCGGCGCCCGGCTTCTCAACGAAATCTCGATTCTGATCCAGTTCGGATTGTACTGGCTTGCCATCAGGTGGATTGTCGCGAACCTCGCATCGAACGGGCAGCCGCTGGGGCTAAGCTTCTCGGGGTCATTATGGGCCTATCTGGGCTGGAATATCCTGATGGTCCTGTCCTTCATCACCGTCATAGGCTGGGCCTGGGTCTATACCGCGCAGATGCGCTGGCTTTGCCGCAACATCCAGGGCACGCGACGCGAGGTCGTCTTCAAGGCCACCGGGCTGCAATATCTCTGGCGTGCCATCGTTGCCGTGCTCGCGAGCGTCCTCATCATCCCAGGTCCATGGGTGCTGCGCTGGATCATGCGTTGGCATGCATCGCAGATCGTGCTGGTTGAGAGAACCGCTTAAGCCGGCCACCCGAATGCGCGTTACTTGCGTTCGCGAAGCGAGCCCTCCTGCGCAACGGAAGCGACCAGCGTGCCATCCTGTTTGAATATCATGCCGCGGGTCAGGCCGCGCCCGCCTTGCGCACTGGGAGAGTCCTGGGCGTAGAGCAGCCATTCGTCGGCACGAAACGGCCGGTGAAACCACATCGCGTGATCGAGGCTCGCCGGCATCATGCGCCGGTCGAACAGCGTGCGGCCGTAACGTGCCATCGCCGCGTCCAGTAGCGAGAAATCCGACGCATAGGCTAGCGAGCACATATGCAGCGCGGGATCGTCCGGCAGTTTCGATGCGGTGCGAATCCAGACATGGATGCGGCCGTCCTCGATCTTCTGACCGAAATAGCGGCCGAGCTCGACCGGCCGCAGCTCGATCGGGCGGTCGGATTCATAGTAGCGGCGGATGAATTCCGGCATATCGCGGAACATCGGCTGTTTTGCCACTTCTTCGGCGGTGAGTTTCTCCGGCGGCGGGACGTCAGGCATCTTGTCCTGATGGTCGAACGCGCCGCCTTCCTCGATGTGGAACGACACCATGATCGAAAAGATCGCGTTGCCGTGCTGGATCGCAGTCACCCGCCGCGTCGAATAGCTCTTGCCGTCGCGCAGCCTCTCGACTTCGTAAATGATCGGAATCTGCGGATCGCCCGGCAAAATGAAATAGCAATGGAGCGAATGCGGCAGCCGGCCTTCGACGGTGCGGCATGCCGCTACCATGGCCTGTCCGATCACCTGCCCGCCGAATACCCGCTGCCAGCTCGTTTTCGGGCTGTTGCCGCGAAACATGTTCACCTCGATCGGTTCGAGATCGAGAATGGAAATCAGATCGATGAGGCCTTTGGACATGGAAGCGCTTTCGATTCTTTCGTCATTTCGGGGGCGGCGAAGCGTTGGAATCCGAAATCGGGGAGACGAAACCTCAAGATCGGGCCGCGAATGACCGCCGGAGCGAAAAAAGACCCTTGTTTCGCCCCTTTGTTTCGCCCAGCTATACTCCAGTGGCAATAGTGCGGGTGAGCAGGTCCAGTATGTCGGTACAGCGAAGCATTGTCATCGGCGGCGGCGGGTTTGCAGGGCTGGCGCTGGCGCTGGCGCTGCGTCAGGGCCTTGGCGCCGATGTTCCCATTATCGTCGCCGATCCGGCGCTTGGGTTGCGGCCGAGCCGCGATCCGCGTGCTACCGCCATCGTCGCCGCCTGCCGGCGGTTGTTCGATGCCATTGGCGTCTGGAAACAGGTTGCAGATGGAGCGCAGCCGATTTTGGATATGGTCGTTACCGACTCCAAGCTCGAAGACGCTACCCGGCCGGTTTTCTTGACATTTGCAGGCGATGTCGAGCCGGGTGAGCCATTCGCGCATATGGTCGAGAACCGTCATCTGATCGATGCGCTGGTCGAGCGCGCCGAGGCCGAGGGCATCGATCTTCGCAGCCTTGCGGTGACCGATTTTGTCTCGCGCAGCGACGGCGTCGATGTCACGCTGGCGGACGGCAGCACGGTCGAGGCGAGCCTGCTCGTGGCCGCTGACGGCGCGCGGTCGAAGCTGCGCGAGCGTGCCGGGATCGCCACCCATGGCTGGGACTACGATCAATCCGGCATTGTGGTCACGGTCGGCCATGAGCGCGACCATCATGGCCGCGCCGAAGAACATTTCCTGCCGGCCGGCCCGTTCGCGATCCTGCCGCTGACCCGACAGCGCTCCTCGCTGGTCTGGACCGAGAAACGCGCCGAAGCGGCGCGCATCACGGCTCTCGGCGAAGCGGAATTTCACGGCGAACTTGAACGGCGCTTTGGCTTGCATCTTGGCGAGATCACGGTGCTCGACAAACCGCGTGCTTTCCCGCTTGGCTATTTCGTCGCGCGTTCGTTCATCGGCGAGCGGCTCGCGCTCATCGGCGACGCCGCGCATGTAATTCACCCGATCGCGGGGCAGGGACTCAATTTGGGCCTGAGGGATGTCGCAGCACTTGCCGAAGTGATCGTCGACGCCGCGCGGCTCGGAATCGATCTCGGCCAGGCCGACGTGCTCGATCGCTATCAACGCTGGCGGCGGTTCGACACCATGGCGATGGGACTTGCCACCAATTCGCTGAATTTCCTGTTCTCAAACGAATCGACGCTGCTTCGCACGGTGCGCGATATCGGTCTTGGGCTGGTCGATCGCGCGCCGCCGCTAAAAAGCATGTTCATCCGCCAGGCCGCCGGCCTCGCGGGCGAAGTGCCGCGGCTTCTGAAGGGCGAGGCGTTGTAGCGATCAGCGCGCGTCGCCGGCGAGAATGAAGGCCGCGACCGCATTGATCAGGTCACCATCGATCGCCCGCTCCGGCTGGTCGTAGGCGGCCAGGTCGTCATCATCATCGCCGACATCGACCAGGACGTGGTTCATTTCGGGAAGCCAGAGCGTTTTCGCCTGCGGCGCGGCCGTGGAAAGGGCCACGAAATCCAGCCGCGCCACCTGAAGGTCCCGGCCACCGCCGACGATCAGAATCGGCCGATCGATCAGTTTCAAGGGATCGATGGGGTCTTCGGTAAAGGCGGAGGCGATACCGGGCTGCATCGCGGGCGCAATCGCCAGACCCCTTGGTGGGGGATCGACGATCTGACCAGCCATGATAGCGTCGATCGCCTTGAGGATAGGCAAAAGCACGTCGGGCGGAATTTGCTTCCGTTGAAGTTGAGCTTTTACGAGATCGCCCTGCTTCCGCGCGGCGGTGACGAGCAAGACCAGACGATCAACCGGCATTCTCCGCGCGGTGAGGATCGCGACCAGGCCGCCCTCGCTGTGACCAATCACCGCCACCTGGGCGAATTTTCCAGAGCTGCGGAGGTAGTTCACGAGCGATACCGCGTCGTCGACATAATCCTTGAAACGAAAATCTTCCGGCGCTCCGAATTGCGGTTTCCAGCCGCCCGCACCACGCTTGTCGTAACGCAGCGTTGCTATCTTGCGCGCGGCAAGCTGCTCGGCGAGCTTCTTCAAAGTCGCGGGTTTGACTTGAGGTCCGTTGCCGTCGTGATCGGTCGAGCCGGAGCCGGCGATCAAAAGCGCGACCGGCGGCCGGTCGACATCGGCCGGCACCGTCAGCACGGCGTCAATGTTACCGATGCGAATTTTGGTCTCTTCGCCGCAGGCGCCTGTCATTGCGCCGCAAAGACTGACGATCGCGAGCGCGCCAACGAGCGCTTGGACGCGCACGGTTACTCTATCTTTCTTGCCTCTTCGGGCAGCATGATCGGAATGCCGTCGCGGATCGGATAGGCGAGCTTTGCTGCGCGCGAGATCAATTCCTGCCGTGCGGCGTCGAATTCGAGCGGACCCTTGGTCACCGGGCAGACAAGAATTTCCAGCAGTTTGGGATCGACGGTGCCTTCAGGTCGTTCGGGCGCGGCTGTCATGGTCAGGTCTCCGGCTTGGTCATGCGACGCTGTATCATATTCGCTCGAAACATGTAGCCGCATCGCGCAAGGCGCGTGGCAGCGGTCGGCGGAGCCGGGGAAACGCCGAAAAAGGCCAATTAGCTGAAAAGACGGCAATAGAAATCCGGGCCTTGCGCGTAAGCCAGCGTTAAAGTTTGAAGGTAAAAAAACATTTCCGCATTCAGGATAGTTGCAGAAGGGGGCAAGCGGGCGGTGCTTTTCGCGGGTATTGCCGATCATCCCCAGCCGTTTGAGTCTGGCCTGAGGAAGTAGGTAAAGGGAATTCAAAGGGATCAGCTACATTGTGAGAGGTCCCGCTAGGCAGATTCCAACACTTCTTCTGTAAAACACCTCAAATGCCGGATGGGCCGCATCTTGAGCGGATGAAGGATCGACATGCTTACGCTAGCAAATCGACGCAAAAGCGAACGCCGCCACTGCAGGAATTTCGCCAAAATCCAGTTTGGGACTGGTACCTTGCCGCGCGACTGTACGATTACGGACATTTCGGACGGCGGCGTCAAAGTGATCGCCGAACATCTCGATATTCCCTCCGAGTTCACGATCATATTGTCGGAAGGCCGACCCCGCCAATGCCGGCTGGCATGGCGAATCGGGTACGAATTCGGCGCTCAATTCGTCGATTAGGCAGAAGAATCCCTTAAGAACGGGTCGTCCGGCTCGAAAGCCGGCCTCACAAGACCGGCTTAACCGGAATTTAGGGTTAACCTGTGAGCATTTCTGGCAGCCGCCGGTCACAGGTCCCAGAAATGTCCCCGCCATCGCCCCCGCAGAACGGCCTCGCGAGATTCCTCGCATCGGCAATAATGTCGGCGATTTTGGTGTCGGGACTCTGTAGCTGCCAGACCGACGGCATCGCGGACATAACGGGATCGCTCGGTGGAAAGGCTGAGAAAAGCCATTCCGCCGAACCGTCTCACAGCCTGGATTACTATCGCGATCGCGCCCGCGCCAAGCCGGAGGATGCGGACGCGGCATTGCAGTATGGAAAAGCGCTCCGGGCAGCGGGGCAGCGTTCCCAAGCGGTCGCCGTACTCGAGCAGGCGACGATCGCCCACCCCGGCGACAAGGCGCTGCTTGCGGGTTATGGGCGCGCGCTGGCGGACAACGGCAATTTCCAGCAGGCCTTCGATGTCCTTAGCCGCGCGCATTCCCCCGACAATCCCGACTGGCGCATCCTCTCCGCTCAGGGCGCGGTGCTTGACCAGCTCGGCCGAGGTGAGGAAGCGAGGCAATATTACGCGAGCGCGTTGAGGATCGTGCCCGACGAACCTTCGGTGCTGTCAAATCTTGGGCTCTCTTACGTCCTTTCGAAGGATCTGCCCAAGGCGGAGGAGACCTTGCGCCGCGCCTATGGCCAGGCGGATGCCGACCCGCGCGTGCGGCAGAACCTTGCATTGGTGGTCGGACTGCGGGGCCATCTTGCCGAGGCCGAAAGTATTGTGAAGGAAGGCCGCCAACCCGAGGAAGCAGCGGCCGATGTCGCCAATCTGAGGCGCATGTTGGCCAAGCGAGCCAGCGCAAGGCCCGACGCCGACAACACGGCTTCGATAGGCGTTGCCCGGCCTGAGTGAGAGATCGTTCCGGCGGACGCCGGGATGGCGCGCCTGCGAACTACGCGCTGCGCAATTTGCTGAGGATCGGCGCCAGCAGCGAACCGCGCGGTTTCTTCCCCTCGCCACGGCCGGTCACCTGTTGTGCGATCTGCACGAACAACTTGCTGATGCGATGATTGGCGGAAATCTCCGCGATCATCTGGCCGTTATTGGCGGCCGTGCCGAACATCCGCGGGTCGATGGGTATCGAGGCGATCGGCTGGATTTCCATGGCCTTGGCGAATTCACGCGGGGTGATTTCCGGCCGCTTGGACATGCCAACCTGGTTGAGGCAATAATGCGGCGGCCGGTCGTTGGGGCGCGCCGCCCTCAGCATGCTCAGCATGTTCTTGGCGTTGCGCAGATTGGCGAGGTCCGGCTCGGCCACTATGAGGATATCGTCCGCGCCGACCAATGCTCGCCTTGTCCATCCCGACCATTGATGCGGGATGTCGAGGACGATGCACGGCGTCGTCAAGCGCATGGTGTCGAAGATCGCATCGAACGCGTCAGCGCCGAAATCGTAGACACGGTCGAGCGTCGCCGGCGCCGCCAGCAGGCTGAGATGGTCGTTGCACTTCGCCAGCAAGCGCTCGATGAAGGCGCTATCGGGCCGCTCAGCGGCGAACACCGCGTTGGCGATTCCCTGCAACGGATCCTTGTTGTAGTCGAGGCTGGCCGTGCCGAACGCCAGGTCGAGATCGATGACGACGGAGTCCAGCGCAAGATCGTGCGCGATCGCCCACGCCACATTGTGCGCGACCGTCGATGCGCCGACGCCGCCTTTGGCGCCGACGATGGCGACGATGCGGCCGACGGCGACCGCTTCCGACGCCGAGAACAGGCCGCAGATCGCGCGGACTACATCGAGGGTCTCGACCGGTCCGATCACATAATCGCTGACGCCGCGGCGTACCAGTTCGCGGTAGGGCGCGACGTCGTTCTCGTTGCCAATGACGACGACGCGCGTTCCCGCGTCACATACGGTGGCGAGTTCATCGAGACCCTCTAGGATGTCGTTGCTGCCCTCGGTCTCGAGAATGATGACGTTCGGCGTGGGAACGCTGTGGTAGGTTTCGATGGCCGCTTCCATGCCGCCCATCTTGATCGTGAGATGCGCCTTGGCGAGGCGTCGATCGAGCCCGGCGGACTGCACCGCTTCGGCGGTTGCCGGGGTTACGCAGAATGCCTGCACCGACACGCGCGGGGCTGGCGCGATGTAATCGTCGGCTGCCGTCGGCGCGACATCCGGCGCTTCGGAATTTTCATGCGAGTGGATCATTTGCCTGTATCGCTGAGTTTGGCCTTTTCGGCTTCAGGGTAATCGGTCGCAGTGGTGGTGCCCTTGCGATATTTTTCGAAGCCTTCGGTGCGCCGCGCGGTATAGGCGGGCGTCTCGGGCCGCGGCTGAACCAGGTCAGACGGATTGGCCACCATCGCCGCCATGTTGCGCTGATATGCGCAGCCAAAATTGTAGTACGACTTGTTCTCGGCGTAGCCTCTGTCCTTCACGGAAGGACCGATATCCTCGGGCCAGAGCCCGCACGGTCCGGCTACTGCCACGATTTTCGGATAGCTCAAGCGGATGGTTGCCAGCGTTCGAGGATCGTCGGGCGTGTAGCGATGCAATCTGATACCATTTGGCGGCACGCCGCCCGCCTCCAGCACCGCCTTGATTTCCCGGAACGCGCTCTCGGCGGCCCGTGCATTTGGCGTATTGACCGGCACATCGGCGACGATCGCGCCGGTGCCTTCGCCGACCCATATCCGCGCCAATCCGGCGACGTCGGCGCGTTGCGCTTGCGACAAGCCGCCACGCGCGTGACCGACGAAGACCACGATGGAGCGGTCGGCCTCCTGGACAGCGATCGGATGGCGCAGGCGATAGTCCTCGGGAACGTGAGCCGGCGTCGCGACTGTTCCGGTGGTCTCCGTGCACGCCCCGAGCGCCACGGCAAGGCCGAATAGCGCGCCCACCAGGCGCAGCGTTGGATGGCGATCGACCGATGTCTCGTTTGTCATCGTGGAGTCCTCGTCCCGTCGTCTCAGTCGATGATGAAGCCAAAGTTGGGTTGATAATTTCCGATCGGCTCGGCGCGCGCTGGAACGCCGTAGATCCGGTTGATCTGGGCCAGCAGGGTCGATTGCGAATCCGATGCAGGCGCAAAGCCGTCGTCGGGCCGCGACAATTCCTTTTGGGCGACCGCCCGCACGACATAGGGCGTCACGATGACCATCAGCTCGGTCTGATTGTTGACGAAGTCCTGGCTCCGGAAAAGCTGTCCCAGGATCGGTATCTGGTCCACTCCCGGCAAGCCGTTGACGGCCTGCTTGGTTTGCTCCTGGATCAGACCGGCCATGGCCAGCGAGCCGCCGGAGGGAATTTCCAGCGTGGTTTCGGCGCGGCGGGTCTTGATCGAGGGAATAGTCGTTCCAGCCACTCCGCCCTGCAAAGCGTTTTCCTGGGAAACTTCCGATACTTCGGTCATCACCCGCAGGCTGATCCGGCCCTCGGTCAAAACCACCGGCGTGAAGTTGAGCGAGATACCGAATTTCTTGAAGACAACCGTTTGAAGGCACTGCCCGATGGCACCCCCCGTGGTCGTTTGACAGGTTACGCC
Organism: Bradyrhizobium sp.; assembly: GCA_035308285.1. Classification (GTDB taxonomy): domain Bacteria; phylum Pseudomonadota; class Alphaproteobacteria; order Rhizobiales; family Xanthobacteraceae; genus Bradyrhizobium. The sequence continues at coordinate 33,406 of DATGGY010000195.1, forward strand.
GGCCGGAATTGGAAATTCGCCGCCCGAAATAAATGTCGCGGACTCACCGGAGATTGCAGTCAGATTCGGCTCTGCCAGAGTGCGCACCACACCAGCACTCTCCATCGCCCGCAGCGTCGCTGTGACCGTCGGCAGGCCCGCTCTGCTCAGGGCCGACGTGGTCAAGTTGTTGCCGGGGACGAGCGGCGCATTGTTTGCGGTGAACGGGTTGGAGTTGTTGAAATTAACCACCGCGGTGCCGTAATTCATGCTGGCGCTGAGATCGATGCCCAATTGCTTGATGATATCCCGCCGCACTTCCGCGACACTGACCTTCAACATCACCTGATCGCGGCTGCGGACCACGATGGTGTTGACGACCTTCTCAGCGCCGCCCACCAGTCGCGCGGCGACATCGCCGGCCTGCTGGGCCTCGATCGGACTGGATACCGAGCCTGTCAACATGATGCTGTCGCCGACGCCTTCGGCCTGGATCGCTGCTCCCGGCAGCATTTGTCGCAGTGCGGCGCGCACACCGTTGAGGTCGCGCTTGACGGCGATGTCATAGGCTGCGATCTGCTGGCCCTCGGAATCGAAGAACACGACGTTGGTTTGGCCGACCGCCGAGCCAATAATGTAGGCGCGCTGCGGCGAACGGACGACGGCGTTCGCAACCTTCGGATCAGCGACCAGCACGTCCTTGACGTCGCGGGGCAAGTCGATGATCACCGATTTACCGATACCGAGCGCGAGAAAACGGACCTTCACCGGCACGCTCGAGGTAATCGACGGCGCGGTGTCGCTGTCGGCTGCCATGACGGGAGCCACGGCTGGAAGTGCGAGCGCGGCGGCGGCCGAAAGCGACAAGGCGCGGATCAGAACGGTTCGGATCGACAGCCGGTTTCCCCTGCATTTCATATTATGCGTCCTTCTGGTCACGAGCGCCCTTTCTGGTCACTTCGCGGTCGTGGTCTGGTTGGTGATGCCGTAGCGAACCACGTTGACGCTGGCGCGCTGGCGGGCCACGTCTTCAGGCTGGATCTCGACCATGTTGGCGTCGGCGATGCTGCGCAGCGCCAGCGACAGCGTGCCTGCCTGGCGCGCCGCGGCGAGATCGGCCGCTTGACCGGGCTTCAATTCAAGCGTGACGGTCTTGCCGATGACGGTGTTGGTGCCGTCTTTTTCCTTCGGCGCCTGGTCGATCGCGAGGACGCGAACGTTTGCGAGGATGATGTTGGTATGCACGATGTCGGGCGCGGCCGGACTTGGGTTCTTCTCACGCCGGGTGAGAAGGACATCGACGCGGTCGTTGGGCAGGATGAATCCACCTGCACCGGTCTCTGGAGAAATCTCGGTCGAGACGGCGCGCATGCCCGTTGGCAGGATCGCAGCCATGAAGCCAGAACCATCTGCCTTAACCAGTTTTGCTTCCCGGATCGGCTCGCCGGCAATAAAGGGCGCCCGCGCAATCGAGCCCGCGACCTGGTTGTTCGCGTCCGGGCGATCGCTGCGGCGAATGAAGCTGCTGCTTGCCGTTGACGCCGGCCAGGTTTGCCAGAGCACGTCGTTCTGCGTGAGCGTCTGGCCGAGGCCGATATCGGCCTTCGCCACCAGAACGTCGACGGTTTGCAATTGCGCAACCGGCGCGCCAGGGGCCGGCTTGTTGTCTGATCCGCTCACAAGATAGGCGGCGACGCCGCCAGCCGCGAGAGCGATAGCCAGGACGACAATGCGGGCGGTATTCATACGCGCTACTACTCTGTTACGCCGGATACTGAACTTTGAGCTGGCCGTAAGCCTCGCCTCTAAGGATGACTAAGCGGTAAAGGTATAAGCGAACTTGAAAGCCGAGATGATTGCAGGAGAGGATCGCGGGATCTGTCCGCATGGTGAACGCAAGGTTATCGTTCGTGGACGATGCGAGCGGTGAAGTTGCGGATAGGGGCGTATTCGCCTGGTTTAGGCAGCAAACTCGCAGATAGACTTGGTACCGGAAGCGTCATCGTCGCCGGGACCTTGGCGCTTGCCGGCACCGCCGTTCTGAAGACCTATGATTCACCATGCGAACAAAAGCTGCGAGGCGACGCCTCCCGGCAACCGCCGCTATCGCGATGTCATCCGGAGCATTTCCTCCAGCACCGCCTGCTGACAGGCCCGCGGCAAGGCGCCGCCCGGCAGCGTGCTTCTGCTGGCGGCGCCCTCGGTCGCGTCGGCATCCGCCCGGCACTGGAACGTCATCACGATGGTCGCGATGTACGGCTTTGGTATGCTCGGCGACGCCTGGATTTTTCGCGGCCGGCACTTTGGATGGATGGCGCTTGGCGCGGTAATCGCGATGGCGGCCGTGGGCCATAATGATCAGGGTCGCGGCCGTCGATGCCGATTGATCCATCGCAACAGATTAGAACTGCTCTAGTATAGAGTTTATTCATCCCTCCGGCCGCAAGTGTCTGTGCCGGTTTTATAATTCCTCTAAGGTCAACGTGTTTCGCCTCGCTGCGCTTGACCTTCGCGTCCGCGGTTGAAAATACAAACCATGACCACCATCAAGCAGACCGATGCGCCCCCGCAGATTCCCCTGGGCTTGGCCAAGCGCGGCTATTCCGGGGTGATCCATCACCTTGCCGCCGACAGAGCCAGTTCCGCGCTTTCCTCGGTCGAGCTCGAAAGTCGCCTGATCGAACTCGGATTCGTGGAAGGCGCCAAGGTCGAGGTGCTTCACGAAGGCATCGTCGGGCGCGACCCGATTGCGGTCCGCATCGAGAACGTCACGGTCGCGGTGCGACGGCGCGAGGCGATGGCCGTCATTGTCGTCTGACGAACCGGTACAGCGCCATGGAAGCCCCGTTGATGCATCTCGCCCTGGTGGGCACGCCGAACAGCGGCAAGACGTCGCTGTTCAATGCGTTGACCGGCAGCCGCCAGAAGGTCGCCAATTACCCTGGCGTAACGGTCGAGCGCAAAGAGGGCTTTTTCGTCACGCCGCGCGGGCGGCAGTTGTCGGTGGTCGATCTGCCCGGCACCTATTCGCTGCGCGGCCGTAGTCCCGACGAAGAGATCACCCGCGATTTCGTGCTCGGCCGCGCCAGCGGCGAAGCGCTGCCCGATCTCGTGCTTTGCGTGGCCGATTCCACCAACTTGCGGCTGACAATCCGCCTGGTGCTCGAGCTCAAGCGAACCGGCCGTCCGCTGATGCTGGTGCTCAACATGTTCGACATCGCCACCAGACGCGGCGTCACCGTCGACGTCGCCCGCCTGTCGAAGATGTTGGGGATCCCGGTGGTGACGTCGATTGCGGTGCGCAAGGGCGGCACCTCGGACCTGTTGCGGAAAACCGACGAGGTCGCCGCGCAAGCGCCGATCCAACCTCAGCAAAATCTCTGGCAGCCGCTGTCGGTTGCCGAGTTGCGCGCCACCCAGCGCGATGCCGACGGCATTATCGCGGCAACCGTCAGCCTTCCAGCAAGACCCGACACCTGGACCGCTCGGATCGACGCCGTGGTGTTACATCCGGTGGCCGGGCTCGCCATCCTTGGGACCGTCCTATTCGTCATGTTCCAGGCGGTGTTCGCCTGGGCACAACCGCTCATGGTGGTCTTGTCGCTTGCCTTTGCAGCTCTGGGGCAATTGGTGCACGACACATTGCCAGCCGGCTTGCTGCAAAGCTTCCTTCAGAACGGCGTGATCTCCGGCGTCGGCAGCGTCATCGTGTTCCTGCCCCAGATCATCATCATCTTCCTGTTCATCCTTCTCTTGGAGGATTTCGGCTACATGGCGCGGGCGGCGTTCTTGATGGATCGCATCATGGGCGGCGCGGGCCTGCATGGCCGCGCTTTCATTCCGCTGCTCTCGAGCTTCGCCTGCGCCATCCCCGGTATCATGGCGACGCGCGTGATCGACAACCGCCGCGATCGCCTGACCACGATCCTGATTGCGCCGCTGATGACCTGTTCGGCGCGTATTCCCGTCTACACCCTGATAATTTCCGCGTTCATCCCCGCCGAGCAGCTCTGGGGTTGGGTCGATCTTCGGGGCCTCGTTATGTTCGGCCTTTATGCCGCGGGCATCACCAGTGCGCTCGGGGTTTCCTTCCTGATCAAGTTCTTCATGTTGCGCGACTATGCGCCCGCGCCATTCATGCTGGAATTGCCCGACTACAAAATGCCCCGCGCGCGCAGCATCGCGATCGGCGTCTATACGCGGGCGAAGATGTTTTTGCAGCGAGCCGGCACCACGATCTTCTCGATGATGGTGCTGATCTGGTTTCTGGCGTCGTTTCCGACCCCGCCGGCCGGTGTTGAAGATCCCGCCATCAACTACAGCCTTGCCGCCGTGATCGGCAAGGCGCTGGCACCGCTGTTCGCGCCGCTGGGGTTCAACTGGCAGATCGTGGTCGCGCTGATTCCCGGCATGGCGGCGCGGGAAGTTGCGGTCGCGGCTCTCGGTACCGTCTATGCGATCGAGGGCGGCAAGGAAGCCGCCACGCAGATCGGGCAGGTGCTTGCCACGAAATGGAGTTTGGCGACGGCGCTATCGCTGCTCGCCTGGTACATCTTCGCCCCGCAATGTGCTTCCACGTTGGCGGTGATCCGGCGCGAGACCGGAAGCTCGAAATGGATGGTGCTCACCTTCGCCTACATGTTCGTGCTCGCTTATGCGGCGAGCCTTGCGACCTATAACGCCGCCGTCGCGCTCGGGGCCGGTTAGAGCGTTTTCGAGCGAAAGCTTGCCCCAGACTTGATCCGGGGTGGATACCGGTTCGCGCGAAGAAAACGCGTCAAAATTCGCCCGACGCACGAGGCTCATTCGAGCCTCTTGTCCACTTTAGTTTTGTTCTAATTCTAATGTGGAGGGATTCCAGTCGCCGCGCGACGTTTTGCGAATTCCAAATCCATATCGCAACGGTAATAGGTGCCCAACAAGTCGCGGAGCCTTTGATCTCCGCAGATTGGGGGCTCCTATGTCGCTGCATCAATTTCTGCACCTGACTGCATCCGCATTCGGTTCGGGTCATAGTTCGCGGCGAAGGACGCTGCTCGCGGCAACCGCGTTGACGATCGCAAGCAGCGGCGGCGCGTGGGCGGCGGACGATGCGGTCAACGAAGCCCTGATGAAGAAAATGGAAGCGATGGAGAAGCGCATCCAGTCGCTTGAGGCTGAACTCAAGCAGAAGCAAGTATCTGCTCCCGACAAGCCGGCGGCCCCTACCGACAAGCCGCCCGCCCCCTCCGACAAACTGGCCGTGTCCTCGGAGAAGATGCCCAAAAAGGCACCTGGCCCGGAGTCGAAAAAGAGCGTCGCCGCCGCGGCACCAGCAGACCCGGCACCCGACGCCTCCCGCAAGCCGTCGCCAAAGTCGAAGCCGCTCGACGTCTCGTCGAAACCGTCCGATTTGCCGATACTAGGCCTGGCGCCGTCGCCTGTGACGGGACTGAGTATTGGGGCTTATGGCGAGGTCAAGTTCGGCACCATGCAAAATCCCGCGGCCAACGGCCAATGGCAGAACGGCTTCGACACGGCGCGTATGGTGCTGCTGCCAACCTATGCGATCACCGACAACATCATCTTCAACGCCGAGATCGAATTCGAGCATGCCGGTTCGGGTTTCGACAACGACGACAAGCTGCATGGCACCGCCGAGATCGAACAGCTATGGATCGACTTCAAGTTCGTGGATCAGTTCAATTGGCGCGCACCCGGCGTCGATCTGATTCCGATCGGCTATATCAACCAGCATCACGAGCCGACCCAGTTTTACAGCGTCAACCGGCCCGAACTCTACAACAGTATCATTCCGTCGACCTGGAAGGCCCCGGCCACCAGCGTTTACGGCACGATCACCGAAGATCTGAAGTATCAGGTGATGGTCAGTGCCACCAACGAGGATTTTGGCGATTCCTTCGCCAATCGGACGGCGGCCAAGACCGTCCCTCCCTTTGGCACGCCGTATTTTCCGGGCATTGACGGGCTCAACGCGCTGGCGTTCTCAAACCCACCGCTCGGCGACTTCCAGCAGCTCTCCAACGCCGTTGCCGTATCCGGCCGGCTCGATATGACGCCAACGTTCTTGCCGGGCTTCGGCGGCAGCGTCAGCGCCTATTACTCGCCGAATGTCGTGCCGCGCGGTGCGCATGACGATCTTGGCAACTTCCTCGGCCCGTCGAGCCTGACCATGTTCGACGCCGAATTCCGCTACCGGGTTCCTAATACCGGCCTCGAGCTTCGCGGCGAATATGTCTTCGTCGGCTTCGGCAACCCCCAGAATCTGCGCGCCAACAATGACACCGACCCCACCGACAACGTCGGCAAGACGATGTTCGGCTATTCCGGCGAGATCGCCTACCACGTACCGCTCGGAACCTTCATCGGCAGCGAATGGGAGGCGGTGCCGTTCTACAATTACACCTATGAGAATCTGCAGACCGGCGGATTTGCCGGAACCGATGCCAATATGCCGACCGGGGCGGGCCAGCGCCAATTCCACACCGCGGGCGTAGCGGTCTTTCCGTCGCCCAAAGTGGTGCTGAAGGCAACCTATCAAAGGGTGATCGATAAGAGCGCGGCCGGCGCTCTATCGGATTCGTTCCTCGGCGGTGTCGGATTCTTCTTCTGATTCCGAAAGATATCCGCATTTAAAAAATGCCACGGGGCCAGGGCAGCGGCTTGCGGGGCGATTGATTTGACTGGAATGCCGGAGCAAGGAGCGTCATGACGCAATGGGTTCGATATACACTGCCGGCGGCGGCGATCGTCTCGATCGCTTCGCCGGCCTATTCGATGCAGTATCTTTCAATCGAGGAGGCGCAGAAGCACGCATTCCCCTCGGCGACGCACTTCACCGAAGTGCAGGCGGGCCGGGTCTGGAAAGCCGAGGCTGGGGGACATGTCGCCGGTTTTTTCATCTTCGATCGGGTGATCGGAAAACACCTCTATATCGACTACGCAGTGGCGTTGACGCCGAGCGGCGCGGTGCACGCCGTCGAGATTCTGCAATATCGGGAGTCCTATGGTGGCGAGATCAGGAGCCCTGGCTGGCTGGCGCAATTCGTCGGAAAGACCAGCGGCAGTTCGCTCAAGATCAACGGCGACATCCGCAATATTGCCGGCGCGACCTTGTCTTCAACGCACATCACCGAAGGTGTGAAGCGAGTATTAGCAGCCTATGGCAACCGCCTCCGATAGACCTCGCCGCGCCAAACCGATGCTCGGAACCTTCGTGGAGATCGAGCTCGCGGGAGTGGACAAGTCCGAGATGAATACGGCGATTGATGCCGCATTCGAGGCCGTCGCGCGCGTGCACCGGCTGATGAGCTTTCACGAACAGGACAGCGACGTCAGCCGTCTCAACCGCGACGCTTGCTTTCGGGCGGTCGGCGTTCACGCCTGGACGTACCAGGTCCTGGAAGCCGCCGTCGAGATGCACCAGAGGTCAAGTGGCATGTTTGATGTCGCCGTCGCGCCGGTCTTGCAGGCCCTGGGGCTCTTGCCGCGCCTTCACGGCGACATGCCTATCAGCGAAGGCGCGCGGGCGTTCGATGCAATCGAGCTACTGGACGGGCAATCCGTCCGCTTTCGTCATGCCGATGTCAGGATCGATCTTGGGGGCATCGCGAAAGGCTTCGCGGTCGATCGGGCGATCGAGGTGTTGCGCGGATCGCTCGCCACGAGCGGGCTGGTGAATGCCGGCGGCGATCTTGCGGTTTTCGGGCCGGAGCCGCAAATGGTCCACCTCCGGCACCCACGCGACCCCCGCGGCTTGATCTGCAGTGTCGAGGTCACCAACGAGGCCGTGGCGTCAACGGCGCGTCGCTTCGATCCCTTTCGCGCTGCGGGTACGATGGACTCGGCGATTATCGATCCCGGCAACCGCAAACCCGCACAAGGCATCGACGGGGTTACTGTACGGGCGCATTCCTGCACGATCGCGGATGCGCTGACCAAAATTGTGATGATTGCCGGAACGGACGCAACCGGATTGCTTGAGCACTACCACGCAAGTGCGCTACTGGTTGCGGCGGACGGCAACCTCCAGATCACCCCCGACTGGCAACACGCAGTGCACCTTGCGGCTTAAACCTTCATTCCGTTTTGCGATCTACGCGGCCTTCGTGGTTCTGTTCTTGTCAGGCCTGGGTTGGTTCGTCGCGGACCGGCAAAAGGATCTCTCCAGCGACGAGATCTGGCAACAGAGCATCGCGTATTTCTTGATGGTTCATGGCGGGACCGCGATGGTGACGCTGATGCTGCTGGGTGCCCTGATCCCCCTGCACATGTTGCGTGCCTGGCGCAGCCGGAAGAATCGAATTTCCGGATCGGTCATGGCCACGTTCAACGCGGTGCTGATCGCAACCGCCTTCGGGCTTTACTATCTCGGATCGGAAACGATCCGGCCCTGGATGAGCTGGATTCACATCGCCGCAGCCCTTGCCCTCTGCCTGTGGTTCCCCCTGCACATTTATTGGGGCCGCCGCGCGATGCGCTAATCTGGTCAAGGCAGGCTTACTGCAAGCCCGTGTCGCCGCTGGTGCGCTTCTTGGCGAGGTCCATTTCGGTGACCGCAATCAGAATCTCTGCGCGGGTCTTGAGATCCGGCGCCTCCAACATCGCCTGCTTTTCCGGCGGCCCGTAGGGCGACATCATCGCCAGCGCGTTGACCAGGGCCTCGTTGGGAGCGCTTTCGATGCCCTCCCAGTCGACCTTGAGATTGTTGGCTTTAAGAAAATCCGTCAGCACCTGAAGCAGACTCTCCCGGTCGACCGCCTCCTCACCTTTGCGCGCGGTGAAATCGTCGATGTAGGGGAAGTAGTCCACCTTGCATTGCCGGTACGGCGTCAGCACGGTCATTTCCTCGATCACCTTGAAACGCGTAATGCCGGTGAGTTCGAGGATGTAGCGGCCGTCACCGGACTCGGCGAGCTGGGTGATGCGCCCGACGCAGCCGACGCGAAACAGGTTCGGGTGAGTTTCGTCCGGTGAATGAGAAACATCCGGCTGGATCATCCCGATCAGCCGGTGGCCGTCACGGAATGCGTCATCCACCATCGCCAGATAGCGCGGCTCAAAGATATTGAGCGGCATTTGCCCGCGCGGCAACAACAATGCGCCCGGCAGCGGAAACACCGGAACCACCTCGGGGAGGTCGCCGGGTCCGCGGTATTCGGCATTGATCGGCATTTGCGGTCCTGGCGCTGGCTTCTAGGCATCAGTTTGGCGCCTGCGATGGTTCAGCCGGCGCAATTTGCGTTAATCTGATCGCGCGGCAAAACCGGCGGCTACTCTCGCAAGTCTACGCAAACAAAATTGTCGACAGGCGTTTTCTTCCCTCAACCGTCGCCTCGTCGGTCGCACCCCAAGCGTCGAAGAACTGCACCAATTGCTTTCGGGCGCCGTCCTCGTTCCACTTGCGGTCCCGTTTGACGATTTCGAGCAATTGTTGCGTAGCCTCCGTGCGCTTGCCGCTGGCGTTGAGCGCGGTTGCAAGATCAAACCTCGCCTGATGATCGAGTGGGTTTGCCGCGACCTTCTGTTCGAGTTCGCTCACCGGGCCGAGCGCCTTGGCCTGCTCGGCAAGATCGATCGATGCCTGTACGGCCTTGACGGCGGCATCGGCGCGTTTCGATTCCGGCACCATGGCCAGCGTCTGCTTGGCTTGTTCGATGGCGCCGGTTGCGGCGTAGCACTTCGCAAGTCCCGCAAGCGCTGCGATATTGGTGGCGTCCGCGGCCAGTACGTCGGCATAGATCGATGCGGCGGTGGCGGGATCGCCCTCGGCCAGAACGGTTTCGGCCTCTTTGAGGATTTCGGCGATACTGGGCTCGCCCGGCATGCCCGCGGTCAGCTTGTTGATGAAAGCGTTGACCTGGCTTTCCGGCACCGCGCCCATGAATCCGTCGGCGGGCTGGCCGTTGACGAACGCGATCACGGCAGGGATCGACTGGATTCCCATTTGGCCGGGGATGGTCGGATGCTCGTCGATATTCATTTTGACAAGCTTCACCTTGCCCTTGGCGGCGCGGACCGCCTTTTCGAGGATCGGCGTGAGTTGACGGCAGGGGCCACACCACGGCGCCCAAAAGTCGATCAGCACCGGCTGGCGCTTCGACTCCTCGATGACATCCTTCACGAAGGTCTGGGTGGTGGTTTCCTTGATCGGATCGGATGCCGCCTGCGGCACAGATCCGCTACCCTGCTCTAGTATGGTCACGGGAAATCCTCGTCTCATGTCCTTTTGGATCGCGCCTTCTAGCATGGTCCGGCGTCGCGGTCGGGAAGCACTTTACCCAAATGGCGGTTTGCCGGGAAATTTCAATCGGTTCCAGCCGCGCGAACCGGGACTCGTGCGAGCGCGGTTGGCGTGAAGTGTTGCGAATCGCGGCGAGTGGCGCTCGCCTGCTATTCCGGCCCATTTCGGCCAAATTGGCTGCAAGATCGAGCAATTCGGTCGATTTACGGGGATTTGCGCCGGCTGTTGCATTCGAGGGCGGCATTTGGCATAGCTCTGCCGTCACCGGCGATCCTTCGCCGGCCATCTCTCGGATGCGGGTGTAGCTCAGGGGTAGAGCACGACCTTGCCAAGGTCGGGGTCGAGGGTTCGAATCCCTTCGCCCGCTCCAGGTTTCTCAACATGGCAATTTGACGAAAAGCCCGCTGAAAAGCGGGCTTTTTTTGTTTGTTCAGTGGGTTTTCGCTTCCGGCCCCGAACCCGGCAATTGAAAGAAATTCCCTCGTCTTTCCGCTCGGCAGCGCGGTGCGCCCTTCTCTCTCGCAGGGGATGTGATAACATTTTTTGGTCTGACCCACTCATGGCAGGCCAGAAGTCCGTCTCTTGTAGGCGCACCAGATAAACAATCAGCAGCCGTTCGGCTGCACAGGGAGAGTGACGCGATGAAATCGGCTTTCAATCGATCTATTCTTGCGCTCGCAGCAATCCTCGTCGTCGCGGGGGCCGGTCAGGCCAGCGCGCAGGATAAGCCGCTGAAGAAATACGAGTCCGGCACCAAGGAGTTCTGGAACAATCCGCCGCCGGACTGGTTCCTCGGCGACGAGACTGAAGCTCAGAAGGGGCTTACGCCGGTGGCTGGGCCGCCGACCGGCGCATCAGAGGCAGAACTCGCGGCGATGATGAAGAAGATCAAGCTGCCGGAAGGCTTCAAGATCGAAGTCTATGCCTCGGGCGTGCTGGCCGCGCGGCAAATGGCTTGGGGCGACAAGGGTACGCTCTTTGTCGGCTCGTTCGGTCTCGGTAACGTCTATGCCATCAAGGACAATGGCGGCAAGAAAGAGGTCAAGACCATTCTCAAGGGCCTGAACATGCCCACGGGTCTGGCGTTCCGTGACGGCGCGCTCTACGTCATCGCGGTCAACCAGTTGATCAAATACGACAACGCCGAAGCCAATCTCGACAATCTCGGCAAGGGCAAGGTGGTCTATGACGACATGCCGTCTTACGCCGCGCACGGCTGGAAGTATCTCGCGGCCGACAAGGACGGCTGGTTCTATATTCCGTTCGGGCCTCCCTTCAACATCGGAATTCCGCCGACCAACGTGTCGCAGATCCGCCGCGTCGATCCAAAGACCGGCAACGCCGAACTGGTGGCGCTCGGCGTCCGCAACAGCGTCGGCGGCGACGTCGATCCGCGCAGCGGCAAATACTGGTTCACCGAGAACGCCCGCGACTGGCTGAGCGACGACACCCCAAGCGACAAGCTCAACATGATCGCGAAGCTCGGCGAGCACTTCGGCTATCCCTATTGCCACCAGGGCAACCTGCCCGATCCGAAGTTCGCGATGGGTCACAAGTGCTCGGAGTTCGCGCCGCCGGTGCTCAATCTCGGCGCCCATGTGGCCCCGCTCGGCATGAAGTTCTATACCGGCAACCAGTTCCCGCCGGAGTACAAGAACTCGATCCTGATTGCCGAACACGGCTCGTGGAACCGGCATAAGTATCAGGGCGCAAGAATCGTCCGCGTCAACGTCGATCCCGACGGCAAGAACCCCAAGGAAACGGTGTTCGCGTCGGGCTGGCTCGAAGGCGACCGCAACTTTCTCGGCCGTCCCGCTGACATCATCCTAGACAAGGACGGATCGATCCTCGTTGCCGACGATTGGGCCGGTGCGATCTATCGCATCAGCTACAGCAAGAAGTAGGGGTTGAGCGACCCGGGGCTGCGGCCGCTCGGCGACGAGCGACCGCAGCTTCGCATTTTGTTGACGTAACGAAGAATCGGAATGCCGGTCATGCGCGCTCGATCTGTTCTCGAAACCCTGTGCGGGGTCGCGTTATCGGCGATTGCGGCATCGCCGGCTCCCGCCGCCGATCTTGCCGCCGGCAAGGAAAAGGCCCAGCTCTGCATCGGCTGTCACGGCGAAGGCGGCATTTCGCAAACCGAAAACATTCCTTCGCTTGCGGGCCAGCCCGACCAGTTCATCCAGTGGCAGCTGGTGTTCTTCCGCAGCGGCACGCGCGTGAACGAGCAGATGCAGCCGGTCGTCGAGCAACTCAACAACGAGGATATCCGCAACCTCGGCGCTTACTTTGCCTCGCTCGACCCGCCGAAGGCCCCACCGGACGACAATCCGGATTTGTCGAAGAAGGGTGCGCAGGCCGCTGTGGGGCGGCGCTGTGCCTCATGCCACTCGGACACCTATGCGGGCACGAAGGCGGTGGCGCGCATCGCCGACCAGCGCGAGGAATATTTGTTGAAGGCGCTGCACGACTACAAATCGAGTACGCGGTCCGGCGGCGGTATGGCCGCGATGGCCGAAGTCGCCTATCCGCTGAGCGAAGAGGAAATCGTCGCGCTCGCGCATTATCTCGCGCATCTATAGGCGTTCGCCATCCCGGCATTTCGCAGGGACGGCATCGAGAAAATTCTGGAGCATTGTCGGTTCTGGCTGAATCAGACCGAAGCTCTAGATTCTTGTTTTGACGCGTTTTCTTCACGCAAACCGGTACCCACCCCGGATCAAGTCCGGGGCAGGCTTTCGCTCGAAAACGCTCTAACCCTGCTGATTCTCGTACGCCTTCAAATGCGTGTAGGCGATACGCAACTTCGGCACTGGAACCTTGGCGGCATCGCCACGGGCGATCATGTCGCCTACGACGTGATCAGCCTCAACACGGGCGCCTGCTTTGATGTCTCGGAACATCGATGCGGTCAGCGGCGATCCCTCGGTGGTCAGCATTCCGGTGATGCGGGTCAGAAACGCCTCGCGGGGTGGATAGTCCGCAGCCTTCGCAACCGCGATACATTCGTCACGAACGCCGAGTATGAAATCCCGTCCTCCCGGGGCGGCCAAGATATGGCCGACCGCCGCGCGCATGAGAGACGTCGAGCTGGCAAGCGTCGCGAGCAACACCCACTTCTCCCACATATCGAGCATGATGTGTTCGCTCGCCTGCGAACCGATATTGCCGGCGGCAAAATTCTCCGCGATCGCGCGGACGCGACCCGACATAACGCCATCACGCTCGCCAAAGCCCAGCGATTGAAACACCGGCGTGAGCTGCACGACGTGACGGTTCTCGTCAAGCGTCGCGGCGATGCCGCACTGGCCGCCGAGGACACGATCCCTGCCAAAAACATCATCGAGAACGTCGATATGACGCATACCGTTGAGCAGCGGAATAATCGCGGTCTGCGCGCCGACCGCTGGTGCAAACGACTTGATCGCATCGTCAAGATCGAAGGCCTTGCAACTCAACAGCACCACATCGAATTTTTCGGCGAGCTTATCGGCCTGCACGGTCGGGGGATTTTTCAGCGTTACGTCGCCGTTGGGACTTTTGATCACGAGGCCGTCTTTGGCCAATTCCGCCGCACGCTTCGGGCGGACCAGGAATGTCACATCGCGGCCAGCCTGAAGCAGCCTGCCGCCGAAATACCCGCCGATGGCGCCGGCGCCGACCACGAGAATGCGCATGGTTCAACCCTCCCTTTTTCTTGTTCTTAAGGCGCGAATGGTAAGGAGGGAATAGCGGTTGGAAAAAAGTCCAGTCATGGCCCGTTATTTACCACTTTTCTCCAAACGGGCGGATTTCGAGCTCGAAGGTCCAGGCGCTGCGCGGCTGCTGATAAAGTTGCCAGTAGGAAGCCGCGACCGATGCCGGCGGCATCAGCAAATCCGGATTATCCAGCGCTTCCTTGCCCCATAGTTGCTCGCGGCGCTGGCGCACCCAGGCGGTGTCGACGCCGGCATCGATGATCAGGTGCGCCACGTGGATATTCCTGGGACCGAGTTCGCGCGCCATCGATTGCGCCACGGCACGCAGCCCGAATTTGGCACTGGCAAAGGCCGCAAAGCCGCTGCCGCCGCGCAAGGAAGCGGTGGCGCCGGTGAAGAAGATATTGCCCTTGCCGCGCGGCAACATCAGGCGTGCCGATTCGCGCCCAGCAAGGAAGCCCGCCCAGCAGGCCATTTCCCAAACCTTGCGGAAGACGCGATCGGTGGTCTCCAGGATCGGGAAATTGACATTTGCGCCGACGTTGAAGATGCACACCTCCAGCGGCGCATGCTTGTCGGCATCCGCAAGGAACGCCGCGACCTCGTCCTCCTTCCGCGCGTCGAGCGCGCGGGCCACAATCGATCCTCCCGCCGCCTCGATATCGGCGACCAGAGGCTCGAGCTTGCCGCCGTCGCGCCGCCCGGCGAACACGGTGAAGCCCTCGGCCGCAAATTTCTTGGCGATCTCGGCGCCGATATAGTCGCCGGCGCCGATCACCGCGACCGTGGCGTTGCGTTTTTCCATTGCTGTGTTCTCCTTCAGGTCCCGATCCTTGAGCGGCGTCCGAATTTATCTTCAGGCCGCGCTTGGCGCGAACCCGTTGGCCGTGTCTCGAAGGATGGCCACAGAACTCGGCCCCGTGGTTCGAGACGCCGCGCAAGTGCGCGGCTCCTCACCATGAGGGTCATTTCCCCAAAATCATTTCCTCGACCTCGCGCAACTGCTCCTTGCCGAAAAACATTTCCTTGCCGACGAAGAAGGTCGGAGAGCCGAATGCGCCGCGCTCGACCGCGGATTGAGTGTTCTCGATCAGCTTTGCCTTGATCTCGGGCTCCTGCGCCCGGGCGAACAGTTTTGCCGCGTCGAGCCCCGATGCGGACAGGGCCCTGGTGGCTGCATCCGGGTCATCCATTTTCTTTGGCTCCACCCACATGTGGAAAAAAGCGGCGTCGACGTACTTTTCGAACGCGCCCTCGGCCTGCGCGGCAATGGCGGCGCGCATCAGTTGCAGGGTATTGACCGGAAAGAACGGGTTCCAAGTAAGGGGCTTGACGTGAAAGCGCTTGAGGAAGCGCGCGGTTTCAAGCGCGTGAAATTCGTTCTTGTTCTTGATGCCGGCAAGCGATTCGGCGGGCGATCTGTTGTTGGTGGCCTTGAAGATGCCTCCGAGCAGGATCGGCACATAGTCGAACTTCACGCCGATCCGCCTTTCGATCGCCGGGATCGCCTCATGGCTGAGGAAAGCATTGGGGCTGCCGAAATCGAATAGGAATTGCGGGGCTGTCGGGCTCACGGCGATCTCCCTGAGATTTAGGTTTCTTATATGATATCCATCATCTCATTAAGCCTAGCCGTTCATGCCCACCGGATCAACTGGAACCCGTCTCCGTTTCGTGATGGAAGGCTCGCTCTGCGAGGACCAGCGTATGATCGCGCACATCCGCGGGCCATGCGGCGATCAGTGCTTTGAAACGGGCCCGTTCGTTTGCAAACAGCGCGCGAATGGCGTCCTCGTAATGCGGCTTGTTGCCGGCCATCGCCGACATGAATCGATAGGCAGCGTCCTGGGCCTGGCGGATGCGGTCCCGTTCCTCGCCGCTTCGACGAGCTTCTTCGACCAGCCTGCGCAGCGCGACGGAGGCCCCGCCGGGTTGCCCCGCCAGCCATTCCCAATGCTTTGGCAGAAGTGTGACTTCGCGGGCCACCACGCCAAGTTTTGGACGGCCGGGGCCCCGCGGCGCGGTCGGCGTTGTGTCCGCCGCCGCTTGTGTCCCAGTGTCGGCCGGCAGCCGTGCCAGAATGTCGCCAAGGGTGCCGCGAAAATCGAGATCGACCGGGTCGCTCGTGACCCCATCAAAAATGAGGACCGATGTGTCCCTGCGCCGATCGAGCAATTCTTTCGTCGCGCGCGCAACGTCGGGCAAATTGCCGGCCGCGACGCGGCGGTCCCCATCGAAGGCAACGTAGGCGCTCGCAGATTGGCTCATATTGGTTCCCGATTCCATCGCTATAATACCCGGGTAATATAAAGCGGTCAATAACACCCGGGTACAAATTCGGCCAGGATGCCTCGACTTTCGATGAGGCCGCTGGCACCACAAATGCCTCGCATTCCAGGTCAGCGCCGAGGAACAGCATGCTCACCGTCCATCACCTCAACAACTCGCGTTCGCAGCGTGTGCTGTGGTTGCTGGAGGAACTCGGCGTGCCCTACGAGATCGTCCGCTACCAGCGTCAGCCCGACATGCGCGCGCCGGCCGAGTTGCGCGCGATCCACCCGCTCGGAAAATCGCCGGTTATCACCGATAACGGCAACACCATTGCCGAATCGGGCGCGATCGCCGAATACATCATCGACACCTATGGTGACGGACGGCTGATCCCGCCGCCCAAAACCCCCGAGCGCCTGCGCTACACCTATTGGCTGCACTACGCCGAAGGTTCGGCGATGTCGCCGCTGCTCTTGAAGCTGTTGTTCACGCTGATGCCGAAGCGCGCGCCGGCGCTGCTGCGTCCACTGGTACGCAAGGTCTCCAATCAGGCAATCGCCGCGCTGGTCAATCCGCAGCTCAAGCAGCACATGGCCTTTTGGGAAAGTGAGCTTGCAAAAAGCCAGTGGTTCGCCGGCAATGAAATGACCGCGGCCGACATCCAGATGAGCTTTCCGCTGGAAGCGGCGGCAGCGCGCGGCGGGCTGGAGCAAGGCCATCCCAAGGCGATGGCGTTTTTGGAGCGCATCCACGCCCGCCCCGCCTACAAGCGCGCACTCGAAAAAGGCGGACCCTATGCGGTCGGCCGGTAAGAAAACTCTCACCTGTTAGCGCGTCGTTTGGACCCCGCCCACTGAAGGCAGCGCCTTCACGGTGACGCCCGGCGGCGGCACGTCGTCGTCCGGCACAAAGAAATCCGACATCAACGCGACCGATGGGTCAACGCGATAAGGCTCGAAATCGCGCACGCCGCTTGCATAAAGCACCTTGTCGTCGATGCAAAATTGCCCCGTGAACTCGCGCGCCGGCCTGGTGAGGATCGCGTGTGCAGCATCGCCCATGATATCGGGCTTGCGGCTGGCGCGCATCATGGCGTCACCGCCGAGCAGATTGCCGACCGCGGCGGTCGCGATCGTGGTTCGCGGCCACAGCGCGTTGACCGCGACGCCAGAAGCCTTCAGTTCGGCTGAGAGGCCGAGCACGCACAGGCTCATGCCGAATTTCGCAATGGTGTAGGCGGTCGAATTCTCGAACCATTTCGCCTTGATGTCGAGCGGCGGCGACAGCATCAGAATGTGCGGATTACCCGCCTTCTTCAGGTGCGGGATGCAATATTTCGACACCATGAAAGTGCCGCGGGTGTTGATGTCCATCATCAGATCGAAACGCTTCATGTCGGTCGCTTGCGAATTGGTCAGGCTGATGGCGCTGGCATTGTTGACGCAGATATCGATGCCGCCGAATTCGGCGAGGGTCTTCTCGATCGCCGCGATCACCTGCGCCTCGTCCCTGATGTCGCATAGCACGGGCAAAGCCTTGCCGCCCGCAGCGCGCACCTCGTCGGCAGCGGTATAGATCGTGCCC
>DATGGY010000196.1:0-17398 GCA_035308285.1 Bradyrhizobium sp.
GCGCAAGTCGGGATGTGAAACGGCTGGCGCTGCGCCATGTGGCTGAGCTCGACCGGAAGCTCGCGGAGCTAACCGCGATTCGCGACACCATCGCCGAGCTTGCCAGGCGCTGTCACGGTAATGATCGGCCGGAATGTCCAATTCTCGAGGAGCTTCAGTCGCGTCCGCCAAGCGCAAATGATTAGATATCGCACCCGCTTGTTTGGTGGGCCTTGCAGGACGACGCGGATGGTCAGGACCGGCCATGATGGAGAAAGGCAGACTGCAGGTTAATTTCTGAATTTCAGAAATTTTGCTTGACGGCGGGGTAGAAGCAGTAGTATTGAGTCGCGGTCCCGTCCCATCAGAGGGGCGTTTCGCGATCGTCACGGACGTGAGGCGGGATGCGGTGGACGCGAGGTGCGCTTCTGACGAGGGCGTAACTTGCGGACGGCGAAGTCGTGTGGTCCTGACATCCCGACGCTGATGTCAAGTTCGCGAGGCGATGATCTTGCGGGCGACGGGGGCAAGAAAGCCCGGTCCCCGGGGAGAGCCCGATATAAGCCGTTAAAACCATTGCGCGGGGAATGCCGGGTGTTTCCGGTGTGACCGTGGTGACTACACTCGTATGCTCATTTTATTTTGCATGCGAGGCTGCGGGCGCATTGAGCGCCCGGCATTCCCTGCGCCCTCTGAATTTCGGGGCGGAATGTTTTGCACAACTCGGGCGGATTCGCGCCGCGAGATCGCGAAGTTGTGTCTACGCACGGTGGGCTGTTTGAAATTTGAATCCGCAAGCACTATGGCCGTCATTGCGAGGAGCGTTTGCGACGAAGCAATCCATCTTCGTTTGCGGCACGATGGATTGCTTCGCCGCGCTCGCAATGACGGGGAGTTATGGATTGCTTCGCGGAGCCTGTCATCTGGCGCGCATTTCGTATGGGTCCCCGCGCGTTCGCGGGGACGACGCAAGCCCCCTACTCCAGCGGTTCGACCTTGACGATCGAGGCGCCGTGGTTGTTGCCGGTCCAGAAGGTCACCGGCGTCGTGGAGTTGTCGACGAACACGCGCCTGATGTTGGTGCTGCGCGGCAGGAGATAGTCGATCGCCTCGCCGGTTGCCGGGTTGAGTCGGGTGACCTGGTCGCTCAGCATCGAGCCGGTCCAGGCTTCGCCGTTCTTATCGGTAGTGACGTCATAAGGCGCCGACCATTTCGGCGCGACCTGCCACTCCTTGAATTGCCCGGTCCTGGTGTCGAACATGGCGATGCGGTCGGCGCGATATTCGGCGAACCACAGCCGGTCCTGCGCGTCCATGCTGCCGCGCCGCGGCGCCGAATCCGGCGTCGGGGTTTCGTAGAACTTGATCTCGCCGGTCTTGGCATCGATCCGTCCGATGTGGCGCTGGCGGAAATCGGTGAAATAGACGTTGTTTTTCGAATCCGGAATCACGTCGTAGACATTGTGCGGCCCGCGCACGCCTTTGAACGGCAGGAAGGTTTCGATTTTTCCGGTCGCGATATCGAGCCGGTGAACGCCGGCAAAGCCGTTGTTCTGCGACCATACCTTGCCGTCGACGGCGGAACTTTGCGGGCTCGCCATGTTGACTTGGGCCGCATCGATGTTCTCTTCGCCTTCCAGCGGCCAGAACTTGAAGGTCTCGGTCCTTGGATCGAACTTGCCGATCGTGGCCTGATACATGTTGCCGAACCACAGATTGCCTTGCCCGTCCGCGCGCAATCCGAGCAATCCGGTTGGGAAGCTGGGCTTATGTTCGACAATCGGGAATTCGGTGACCTTGCCGGACTTCGGATCGAGCCGGCCGAGATTCTGCTCGCCGAACGAGGAGAACCAGACCATGCCACGGTCATCGACAATGACGTCATGCGGCTCGATCGTCTCGCGCGGCAGATCGTATTCGGTATAGATCACGCGGGTCGCCGCTCCGGCGGGGCGCGGCAGGGTTTTGAATTCGAAATTCCAGGTCGGACGCGAAGAGAGGTTGACGCTGGCGAGATACTCGGCCGCGCCGCGATAAACCTGCACGCGCTGGTCGCCCCGCTCCTCCATCAACCGTTCGGCGCGGCGCAATTGCGGGTGAGCGGGGATGCTTTGATTCACATAGCCCTGCATGCGCGGCAGCACGACGTTAAGGAGGTCGTTGGCGCTGTATTTCGAATTCAGGGGGCGCGCCAGCGTGTGGCAGCCGACGCAATTGAGCAATTGTCCTTTCTCCGCGTCCGTCCCCGGCATGCTCGCGAGCCATTCCGCGTTGGTCAATTGCGCGGCGATATCCTTGGTCTTGCGAAGTGCGAGATCGGCGGTCGCGGGCTTGTCGGCGGCGACCGCGATTTGATCGGGACCGTCGAGGTCGTAGCCTGCGGCGCGGATGCGCAGCGAATATTGGCCGGGCTCGAGCCGGCCTGCCGGGAAGCTGTAGCTGCCGTCCTTGCCGCTGACGACGGTGACGGTGACGGTCGACCCAGCCCGCTTGGCGCTGACCAAAACGCCCTCCAGCGCCTGCTGGGCGGCAGTGACCTTGCCGGTCAGCGCGGGACCGGCCTGCGCCGCCAATTGGCCGGTCGCCGCAAGCCAGCCGGCGACCGCGAGGCAACCGGCGCTCGTCACCATCGAAAGACGCGACATGACGCTTCTCCCCTGATTTTGATTGTTGTTATTTGCTACAGGCAGTGTAGAGGGCGGAATTCGGGAAGACTAGGGGGCGGTGGTTTGTGATTGAATCCCATTTCAGCGCGCTTGCACCTCTCCCGCTTGCGGGGGAGGTCGACGCGCTCGTCAGAGCGCGGCGGGTGGGGGAAGTCTATCCACTCGACCAGCACGTTTTGCGGAAGCACCCCCACCCCAACCCTCCCCCGCATGCGGGAGAGGGAGCGCACTTCCGCCTTCATCGGGTCAGCTTGAAACAGGGAAGAACAGATGAGTATCGACCAAGCCAGGGATAACCGTACGAGCCTGCCCGGAATTGTCGCCGCGTTCTTTAGTAACGCCACCGTGGACCAGGCCTGGGCGCCCTATGGGCTCGCGCTGTTGCGCGTGGCGATCGGCTTCGACTGGATTGTCCACGCCTTTTTGAAGATTTCGCGCGGCATGCACACCCATGAGGCCCTGCTGGCGAAAAACGGCATCACGCCGCTATTGGCATGGCCGACATTCGGCGTTGAGGTGATCGGCGGGGTCGCCATC
Source organism: Bradyrhizobium sp. (assembly GCA_035308285.1). Lineage (GTDB taxonomy): Bacteria > Pseudomonadota > Alphaproteobacteria > Rhizobiales > Xanthobacteraceae > Bradyrhizobium. The sequence continues at coordinate 3,183 of DATGGY010000196.1, forward strand.
ATGCTCGGCTGGTACACCCGCCAATGGGCCGCCTTCCTGCTGATTTTCCTAGGCGTCGTGGTCTGGATCAAATGGCCCGTCGGCTGGGGATACTCGAACCCGGGCGGCGGCTGGGAATATCCGATGTTGTGGCTGGTCGCCCAGGCCGCACTGGTGCTGGCCGGCAGCGGCGCGTTTGCGCTGCAGACGACGTCAGGCGTTTCCGAATCCAAATAAGCAAGATGTGCATCGGTGGCAGGAAGAGATATCAACGGTACCAGCAAACGCCGTGCCGGCAGACGCGTTGATGCGGGTAGACAAAGCCGGGGCCCCAGCAAACGCGATACCAGTGATAGCCCGTCTCGCCCAATCGATAGCAGCCGGCCTCGGCACTGCTGGGCAGGACGACCCCAATCGACAAAATCGCGGCGGCGGCGGCCAACAAAGCAAACTTACGCATGTATCCCCTCCTCCAAGCGAGCGTTCAGCCAAAAAAACGATATCATGATTCCTCAACCCGCCCTTGCGCGCGTTGCGCCAGATCAACGCCGCCCACCGTCTGTCGCTGCCGGCTGCAAAGCCCCGGGATCGATCGGGGCAAGCAAACCTTCGAACGGATTTGCCCCCGGCCGCCGCCGCGGGATATGTAGGTAACCGGCATATATCCATGCGCGCACCGGCTTTTGACGACCTATGATCCACCCCGCGACTCCCTTGTGCTGCAAAGCGAAATTCGCCCCGATGCCAACCGGACCGACATGAAAATTCCAAGTCTGTGGAAGCGCGAAGAGCGCGGCAACCTGCTGCGGGCGGAATACGACGACCTGAGGCGGCGGATCGACGCGGCGGATGACATGTCGAGGTCGACTTGTTTCAACCACATCCGTTCGACCTTTGGTCCCGTCAGCGAGGGCTATGCGCTGGCCAGTGGCGCCGACAGGGAACGAATCCTGAAGGAGATTCGGGAGGTCTCCCGCCAGCTATGGAACGCAGGCAACCGGCCTCAGGCGTTGGCGCTCGGGATCATCATGCTCAACATCGAAAGCGGGCTCGCGCCGGGTGAGGCCGCCGCCTTTGTGAAAGCGGCGACAGATGATCTGATCAGCGAGGCGCTCGGGTAGGTGCGCGCGTGGCCGGCGTTCACCGCAGGTCAGGCCGCCGCGGCGTGCCGAAGCGGGATCGGAAACGAAAGCGGCCGATTCACGATTGATAGATCACGATGGTATGCTGCCCGCTAGCTACCGGAGCCGATATGCCTCTCGATCCCCTGGCCAAGCGCTTTCTCGCGATGACGGCGGCGGCTAGCCCGCGCGATCGATCGCGGCCGAGCGCCGAGACCCGCCGTCAGGCGCTCGCCAAGCTGATGCAATTTACCCGCGCGGACGTTGACGCGGTTGCCGGGATCGACGGCGTGATGCCAGGGCCGGCAGGCGATATCCGCTACCGTCTCTATGCGCCGACCGGCGCCACGGACGAACCATTGCCGGGCTTCGTCTTCTTTCACGGCGGCGGCCTGGTCGCGGGCAGCATCGAGACCCATGATCCCATCGCCGCGGCACTGGCGCAAACCACCGGTTGTCGCCTCGTTTCCGTGGACTACCGGCTGGCGCCCGAGCACAAATTTCCCGCCGCGGTCGAGGACGCGATCGCAGCAACGCTCTTCGTAGCCACGCACGGAGCCGCACTCGGCATTGATGCCGCGCGGCTCATGGTCGGCGGCGATTCCGCCGGCGCAACGCTGGCCGCCGTGGTTTGCCAGGAGGCATTGCGGAACGCGGGGCCCACGATAGCGGCGCAATGCCTGATCTGCCCGGTGCTCGATTTCGAGGATATCTCGCCGTCACGCCAGGAATTCGCCGAAGACCCTCTGCTAGACCGCGTGACGATCGAGGCTGATCTTGCCGACTACGTCTGCGAAGATGCGGATCTCGCCGATCCTCGAATCTCGCCATTGCGCGCGACGAAATTTTCCGGCCTGCCGCCGGCGATCATCCATACCGCCGAGTTCGATCCGATGCGGGATGAGGGCAATGCCTATGCCGCCAAGCTGATTGCGGCAGGCGTTGCGGTCGATCACGTCTGCCACGAGGGCATGATTCACAATTTCCACGCCATCGGCGCAATCCTACCGCAGGGCCGCCTGGTGCTGCACCAGATTGGGGAACAAGTGCGGCGCGCACTCGGAGGCTGACGAGCGTTTTCCCTGATACCGACCAGGCCTTAACCGAAGCCGCCAAACATGGTTACGCGGAAACAACGAAACCATTCAAACTTTAATCAACTCGCCGATGTCCGTTAGGGTTATTTCCTCTATCTTGGCGCGAATTATTGAAGGGTTGACCGTCCGCCTCTAACAAAGAGGCTTGCGAATAATACGCATGGTCAAGTGCGACGCGCGAGAAACGTAAAGGCGGATAATGCGCAGCGAAACTATCGCCATTCACGCCGGCTACGAACCTGATCCTGCCACCAAATCGTTTGCCGTTCCGATCTACCAGACCGCGGCTTACGCGTTCGACAGCGCCGACCGCGGTGCTGCGCTGTTCAACCTGGAAACCGAAGGCTGTCGCTACAGCCGGATCGCCAATCCGACCACCGCCGTTCTCGAAAAGCGCATCGCCGAACTCGAAGGCGGCGTCGGCGCGCTTGCGGTTGCGACCGGCCAGGCCGCGCTGCATTTCGCCATCGTGAACCTCGCCGATTTCGGCGGCAACATCGTTTCCGTGCCGCAGCTTTACGGCACTACCCACACCCTGTTCGGCCACATCCTGCCGCGCCAGGGCATCACCACCCGTTTTGCCGACAGCGACAAGGCCGACGCTATCGAGCGGCTGATCGACGAGAATACCAGAGGCGTCTTCGCCGAGACGATCGGCAATCCCGCCGGCAATGTCTGTGACATCGAGGCGCTGGCAAAGGTCGCGCATCGCCACGGCGTGCCGCTGGTCGTCGACAATACGGTCGCCACGCCCATCCTGCTAAAACCCTTCGACTACGGCGCCGATATTGCGATCCACTCGCTGACGAAGTTCCTCGGCGGCCATGGCACCACACTTGGCGGCGCCGTCGTCGACAGCGGCTGTTTCCCCTGGGCCGCGCACACCCGCCGCTTTCCGGCTTTCAACGAACCGGATGCGTCCTATCATGGCCTCGTCTATGCCGAGCGCTTCGGCGCCACGGCCTATATCGAGCGCGCGCGCAGCGTCTACCAGCGCACCATGGGCGCAATGCTCTCGCCGTTCAACGCCTTCCTGTTGTTGCAGGGAATCGAGACCGTGGCGCTACGCGTCGAGCGGCATGTCGAGAACGCGCGCAAGGTTGCTGAGTTCCTGCGCGACGATCCGCGCGTCGACTGGGTCAATTATGCCGGCTTCCCCGACAGCCCCTATTACGCGCTGGTGCAGAAGTATCTCAACGGCAATGCCTCCTCGCTCTTCACCTTCGGCATCAAGGGTGGCCTTAAGGCCGGCAAGGTCTTTTACGATTCGCTGAAGCTGATCACGCGGCTCGTCAATATCGGGGATGCCAAATCGCTCGCCTGCCATCCCGCCTCCACCACCCATCGCCAGATGTCCGCCGAACAGCAGCGCATGGCCGGCATCCAGCCGGAAACCATCCGGCTTTCGATCGGTATCGAGCACGTCTGCGACATCATCGAGGATATCGACCAGGCGCTGGCTGCGGCCTGCACGACGCATCCGCGGCTCGAAGCGGCGGAATAACTAATGAGGACGCGCTTCACATGACGCTCCTGTTGGAAAAACGCCGGTTGATCGTCAGTCCTGGCCTCGTGCCGACGCAGCAGCGGCGAGAGGATAAATTTGACCATCCGCAGAATGTCGATGTCGACCTCACGATCGGGCTCATCAACAACATGCCGGACGGCGCGCTGCAGGCGACGGAACGCCAGTTCATGCGGCTGCTGCGGCAAGCCGCCGGAGACATTCGCATCGATTTCCACTGCTTTTCGCTGCCGTCCGTGAAACGATCGCAGACGGCAAGATGGCGCGTCGACGAGCAATATACCGACATCACCGAGATCGATCGCCTGCAGATCGACGGATTGATCGTCAACGGCGCGGAGCCCGCCGGCGCAACGCTTGGCGAGGAAACATTCTGGCGGGACCTCACCGACATCGTCGACTGGGCGAAGACCAATACCCGTTCGACCATCTGGTCGTGTCTTGCGGCGCATGTCGCGGTATTGCACCTCGACGGCATCGAGCGCCGGCGGCTCGCGGCAAAATGCTCCGGAGTCTTCGACTGCTTCGCCGTCACCAGCCACTGGCTGACGGACGATCTTCCCTCCCCCTTCAAGGTCGCACACTCGCGACTCAATGAATTGCACGCCGGCGACCTGGCGGCAAAGGGCTATCAATTGCTGACGCATTCACCGGAGGGCGGCGTCGATATTTTCGCCAAGCAACTGGGCAGCAGCGATTTCATCTTCTCTCAGGGACATCCGGAATATGAGGCGCTGTCGCTGGAGCGCGAATATCTGCGCGACATCTCGCGCTTTCTTGCCGGCGAACACGACACCTACCCGGCCGTCCCTACCGGCTATTTCGACGCCGAGACCGAGGAGAGGCTTGCAAGCTTCGCAAAGCGCGCAAAGTCCGAACGAAGGCCGGCGCTGAGCGCCGAGCTGCCCGATCGTACGCTTCGGCAGGATGTCGCAACAAGTGCCGCGGCGACGGCGATTTTCCGCAACTGGCTCGGCTATCTCCACGACGGCGCGCAAGCCCGCTGCCGCGAACCAGTCTGAGCGCAGTGAAAGAATGACCATGCGCCAGGACTGATCGGCGTTGAAGGCGCGCATCAGCAACCGCCTGTCCCGGCATATCTGCTCGGCGCCGTTTCGGCTGCGCAAATGGGCCCGATGGTGAGCTTCGCCTACGACGATACGCCAAAGAGCGCCGCCGCCGTCGGTGTCCCCGTTCTCGACGCATATCACGCACGCGCGACGTTTTATGTCGCCGGCGGGCTCGTGGACAAATGGTCCGGCCATTGGGACGGTATCAGCGCGCTGCGCGCGGCCGGAAAATAGACTTTTATACCGCGACCTTGCCCTGTGATCCGGGCTTTTTCAAAATCGATATTGCTGGCTTCGGCCGATCGAGGTCGATCTTGATGCCGGCCTGTTTACAAAAATTTGCGCTCGCACCCGAATCGGAAACGGATATGTCGCGGTCGTGGGCATCCCGTGAGCGCAGTTGTCCCCAAGCCTTCACAATCATCTGTTGAAATAAGGCGGCGAAACCTTAAGGGTCGGCCTCTCCGTAACCTGGTATTCGGCCAAAGACCTTCATGACCGCAACCTCGACCGCCGCGCGCCCGTCCGTCACCGCTGACGCGCTTTCCATCCTCCATTCCGTTTTTGGCTTGCCCGCCTTCCGTGGCAACCAGGAAGAAATCATTGCGCATGTCGCCAAAGGCGGCAATTGCCTGGTGCTGATGCCGACCGGCGGCGGCAAGTCGCTGTGCTATCAGTTGCCGGCCTTGTTGCGCGATGGTTGCGGCATCGTCGTCTCGCCGCTGATCGCGCTGATGCGCGACCAGGTCGCGGGACTGGCCGAGGCCGGGGTCAAGGCAGCGGTGCTCAATTCCACGCTTACTCAGGACGAAGCCGCCGCGGTAGAAGCGCGGCTCGTTGCCGGCGATCTCGACCTTCTCTACGTCGCGCCGGAACGGCTGGTGACGCCGCGCTGCCTCGGCCTGCTGTCGCGCGCGAATATCGCGCTGTTTGCGATCGACGAGGCCCATTGCGTGTCGCAATGGGGGCACGACTTCCGTCCCGAATATATCGGCCTGTCGGTGATCGCGGAGCGTTTTCCCGATGTGCCGCGCATTGCCTTGACGGCGACGGCCGATGAGCTCACCCGAAAGGAAATCATCGACCGGCTCGGCCTTGTCGGCGCGCCTAGCTTTGTTGCGAGCTTCGACCGACCGAACATCCGCTATGAAATCGTCGACAAGCAGAATTCGCCCGCGCAATTGAAAGCCTTTATCGCCGAGCGCCATCGGGGCAATGCCGGCATCGTCTATTGCCTGTCGCGCGCCAAGGTCGAAGATACCGCGGCCGCGCTCACCAAGGCCGGGATATTGGCCCTGCCTTATCACGCGGGTCTCGACGCCGCGACGCGCGGGCGCAACCAGGACCGTTTCATCAACGAGGATGGCGTTGTTATCGTCGCCACGATCGCCTTCGGGATGGGGATCGACAAACCCGACGTGCGTTTCGTGGCCCATCTCGATTTGCCGAAAAGCATCGAGGCCTATTATCAGGAGACCGGGCGCGCGGGGCGCGACGGCAAGCCATCCAGCGCCTGGATGACGTTTGGCCTGTCGGATATCGTGCAGCAGCGCCGCATGATCGAGGAATCGAACGGTTCGGAAACATTCAAGCGGGTGTCGATCGGCAAGCTCAATGCGCTTGTGAGCCTCGCCGAAACCGCCAATTGCCGGCGCACCCACCTGCTCGGCTATTTTGGCGAAACCCCGACAGCTGGCCGATGCGGCAATTGCGACAACTGCCTGTCGCCGCCGACGCTTCGCGACGGCAAGATCATCGCGCAAAAGCTCCTGTCCTGCGCCTATCGCACCGGACAGCGCTTTGGCGCGATGCATCTGATTGACGTTTTGATCGGCCGCATGACCGAACGCGTCATTCAATTCGGCCACAACAGGATATCCGTGTTCGGGATCGGCCGCGAGCTCAATGAAAAGCAGTGGCGTGCCGCTCTGCGCCAACTGATCGCGATGGGTCACTTGCAACCCGACACCGAGGCCTTTGGCGCGCTGAAGCTCACGGAGACCGCGCGGGGCGTCCTCAAAGGCGAAACCGAGGTGTGGCTGCGCGAAGAACCCGCGGGCGGGCGCATTCGCGCCAGCAGGGCCAAATCGCGGCGTGGCGATCTTGCCATGCCCGCGGCGAGCCCGGCCGATGCCGGCCATCCCGCGCTCGTGAGCGCGCTCAGGGCATGGCGCTCGGAGGTGGCGCGCCGACGCGGCGTGCCGGCCTATGTCGTGCTCCACGACGCCACGATCGACGGTATCGCAACTTCCCGCCCTGCGACGCTTGATCAGCTCCGCGACATTCCGGGTATCGGCGACAAGAAGCTCGAGCATTACGGCGACGAATTGATCGCGTTGATGAGAGCCAACCCCGCGGGGGGCTAACTTCTCGGCAACCGCGGCGATCCTAGCCGGGAATAAACATCATGACGGCGGCCACACCCATGACCGCAGCGCCGATCCAGCCAAGCGCCACAATCGGCCAGCTTGACGTGAACGCGCCCATCACGGACCGACTTGAAGCGATCAGGATGATCACCACCATCAGGGGAACGGCCACCACGCCGTTGATCACGGCGCTCCAGAACAGCGCCTTCATCGGACTGATGGGCGAATATTGGATCAACAATCCGGCAAGCATGCTGACTGCGATCACGGCATAGAACCCGCGCGCATCCTTCGCCTTTCGTTCAAGGCCCTCTTTCCAACCCACAGCTTCGGCAAGGGCATAGGCGGCCGAACCGGCGAGCACCGGCACGCCAATGAGGCCGACACCAAGTAATCCGATCGCGAACAGAAGGAATGCGAAGTCGCCCGCCAGCGGCCGCAGGGCGCTCGCCGCCTGGGCCGCGGTCTGAATGTCGGTGATCCCCGACACATTAAGTGTGACCGCGGTGGCGAGAATGATGAAATAGGCCGTGAGATCGGAATAGAACATCCCGCTCCAGGTATCCCACTGAATACGACGGAGCTCCGCAGGCGCCGCGGCGGCGTCCCGCAAAAGTGGGGCGCCGCGCTTGCCGTGCAGATCCTCGACCTCTTCCGATGCCTGCCAGAAGAAGAGGTATGGACTGATGGTCGTGCCGAAGACGCCGACCACGACGGCAGCGGTGCTAAAATTCAACGTAAGTTTCGGCCACACCGTTCTCAGCGCGACCTCTCCCCACGGAACATGCACCGTGAACAGAACGGCGGCATAGGCCAGCAGCGATAGCGTCAGCCACTTCAGGAAGAAGACATATCTATGATATGGCAGGAAAATCTGAAGCAGCAGTGTCACGAGCACAAAAAATGCGGTCATGAGGTGGCGATCGACGCCGCTGACAAGCTCCGCCACCTCTCCCATCGCCGCGACATCGGCGGCAATGTTGAGTGTGTTGGCAATCAGCAACAGCAAGACAACGCCCTTGAGCACGATGGGCGGAAATGCGGTCTTGATGTTCGCAGCCAGTCCCTTGCCGGTGACCCGTCCGATTTGCGCGCACATGGCCTGGATCGCCGCCATCAGCGGGTAGGCCAATGGCATCGTCCAGAGCATATTGAGACCGAACTGCGCTCCCGCCTGGGAGTAAGTCGCGATGCCGCTCGGGTCGTCATCCGCGACGCCGGTGATGAGGCCCGGACCGACCTTCGCCAAAGGATGCTGCTTCACGCGACGCCAGAGGGCCGCAAGCGATTTCACTCGCTGGTTTTTCTTGTCGCCCTTCCTGGACGGCTGCACGGCGCCTCACTTTGGTCTCGTGGGAATCACGGCCGCCGATCTTCGCCGACCGGCCCAGCTACCGTCCATCCGCGCCGGCAGTTGTCGATAAGATATTCACACTTCAGGTGGCTCGCCGAGGCGTCGGCGACATGAAGTTTCTCGCTTCCGTCGCCTGGATTCAGCGCCCGAGGAATTTTGGCGGGCGTTTGGCGCTGAAGGCTTCGACCCCTTCCTTGAAATCTTCCGACTGGCGCAGCCGGCTGTAGCAATGGCCTTCCAGTTCGATGGCGATGGAAAGCGTGGAATCTTCCGTGTCGTTGAGAAGTTTCTTCGCGGTTCGCTGGGCGAGCGGCGCGAAGCTGCGAAGCTCGTCGACGAGCTTATCGGTGGCCTGCTCAAGCTCGGCATCGGGCACGCATTCGGTCGCAATGCCCCAGTCGAACGCCTGCCTTGCGGTGATCCGCTTCGACCGCATCACGATGTCCTTGGTGCGGGTAATGCCGATCATCTTCTGCAAGCGCGCAGAGCCGCCCGAACCCGGAATCTGGCCGAGCCTCTGCTCCGGCAGCGCATAGAGCGTCGTCTCGGAGGCAATGCGAAAATCGCAGGCGAGCGACAGCTCAAAGCCGACCCCGAAACAATAGCCGCGGTTGGCAACGATCACCGGCTTCGAACAGCGCGTGGGCGATGCGATGTTCCAGGCAAGTTTCGACACGGTTTCAGCCGTGGCCTCCATGAAGCCACCGATATTTCCGCCGCTGGAAAAATGCTCGCCGATCGACCGCACCACGATGATGCGCACGCGCATATCCTCGTCCAGCGCCTCGAACACCAACCGCAATTGGTCACGCTGCGGCATCGACACCACATTCAGGGGCGGCCGATCGAGAATGATATCGGCGCGCTCACGCGTCTCGTCGATTTCGACCCGAAAACCGTCGAGCCTGGCCAGTCGTGCGTCGGCGAATGCATAGGTTGAGGACATGTTTTTCCTTTCCGTTATGTCAGGCCGCGCTTGAGGGTGGTATGCGCTCCACCTGGTAGTCGCCGGCGACGAGCAGGCGGCGCAGCAGTTTTCCGACCGGGGACCTTGGCAAGGCGTCGACGAAGACGTAGCGGCGGGGCCGCTTGTAATTCGCAAGCCCCGAGGTCCGGCAGAATTGCTCGAGTTCCTGATCGTTGACCAGCGCCTTGCGCTTGACAAAGGCGGTGACGACCTTGCCCCATTTCTCATCGGCAAGGCCTACGACGGCGACTTCGAGCACAGCCGGATGCAGCGAGAGGCAGCTTTCGACCTCGACCGGCGAGACGTTCTCGCCGCCGGTGATGATCATGTCGTCGACGCGGCCGGTCACGAACAGGTCGCCGTCGCGATCGAAAAAGCCAGTGTCGCCGGTGAAATACCAGCCATCGCGCAGCGATTTTGCGTCGGCGTCCGGCCGCCGCCAGTAACCCTCGAACGACTCATCGCCGGCCAGCAAAGCGATGATCTCGCCTTCCTCGTTGGGCGCAGCCAGATGCGCCGCCGAGGCGGCGTTGAGCTTCACCACCCTTATCTCCTGGTTGATGCCAGCCTTCCCCGCCGAGCCGGGTTTGACTGGCGCGTTCTGGTCGATCGTGAAGGTGTAGATCTCCGAGCTGCCGTAATGGTTGACGAACAAATCTGGCCGGAATGCCTCGTTTAGCTTTTTCAGGAGTCCGTCCGTCATCGAAGCGCCGGCAAAACCGAGCTTCCGCACGCTTGAGACGTCAGTGGATACAAATTCCTTCGCATGCACCAGATCATGGTAGAGCGTCGGCACCAGATAGAGGTTGGTGATCTTCTCCGCCGCGATCAAGGCCAGCGCCTTCCGGGCGTCGTAGCGCGGCAGGCAAACAAAGGTGCCGCCGACCAGCGACATCGCGATCAGCGACCGAACGCCCATGGTGTGATAGAGCGGCATCACGCCGAGCGTGCGTTCCCCGCGCCGGTAAAGATTTTGCGCGACATGGGCGATGCCCGCGGCGCGCTCCGCGCGGTGCCGCCGCGGCACGCCCTTCGGCCGCGACGTGGTGCCCGAGGTATAAAGCATCACCGACCACGCTTCGGCGTTGACGCGCGGCGTCGCGTCGGCTGCGGGCTCGGCGATCATGCGGTTGAAATCGAGAGCGCCGGCACCCTCCACGCCCACGCTAATGCGGGGCAAGGCCGGCGCGCGTTTTGATCTTTCGACCACTAGCGCGGAGACGTCCTGGTACACGACGGCGCGGGATTCGGAATTTTCAATACAGAAGTCGAGCTCGTCGTCCTTGGCGCGCCAGTTGACCGGCGTAACCACGATGCCGGCAAGCTGGCAGGCCCAATGCAGCGTGGCGGCAGCCTCGCAATTCTGCAGCACCGTGACGATGTGATCGCCCGGCTTCAGGCCGATCCGATCGAAGGAGACCACAAGCGAGGAGATACGCCGATACCATTGCACATAGGTCAGGCGAAGGCCGCCGTCGACGACCGCGAGCGCGTCCGGATCGCGCGCCACGCTTGCAATGAAGCTGGTTCCAAGATCAAGCATCGGATTTCTCCCTGCTCAAATCGCCCCGCATCTCGGCCGCGGCTTCGAGCGCCGCGCGCACGATCGGCGTGTAGCCGGTGCAGCGGCACAAATGCCCCGTCAACAGATCGCGGACGGATTTTTCATCCGGCTGCGGATGCTCGCGAAGGAAGCCATCAAGCGACATCAGGATGCCGGCGGTGCAAAAGCCGCACTGAAGCGCGTGATTGCGCTTGAACGCTGCTTGCAGGATGCCGAGGCGATCCGCTGACAGCGCAAGACTTTCGACCGTCCGCACCTCGCACGCGTCGACCTGCACCGCGAGCGTGAGGCAGGCGCGCGCCGGTCCGCCGTCGATATTGACGGTGCAGGCCCCGCAAACGCCGTGTTCGCAGCCGACATGCGTGCCGGTCGCGCCGATCTGATGCCGCAAGAAATCCGTCAGCAGCATGCGGGGCTCGGCCTCGCCGGCGCATGGCTTGCCGTTGAGGGTGAAACGGACGTGGTGGCGCGCGCCGGCCCGCAATCGGCTCATTGCAGCACCTCCCGCACCAGGTCGCGGCCGATCATGCGCACGAGATCGCGGCGATATCGCGCCGTGGCATGGACGTCGTCGCGCGCGTCGAGATCGTACGCAAAGGCGTTCAACGCGTCATCAAGCGAGCTTCCTTCAAGCCGCGGAAAATCGCGTACCACCGGCATATCGGCAACCCCGCCGACGGCCAGGCGGACCCCACCTTTTGTCGCTACCGCCGCGCAGGCGACGATGGCAAAATCGCCGTGGCGCCGCGCCACTTCACGAAACGCGCAGCGCTTTTGATCCGCCGGAAACGAAACGAATTCGATCAGTTCGTCGTCGGCGCGGGAGGTAGCCATCATCCCGGCGAAGAAATCTTTTGCCGCCACGCGTCGGCGCCGTTTGGCGCTGCGCAGATGCACTTCGCCGCCAAGCGCCTGCAAGACCAGCGGCAGTTCGGCGCTCGGATCGGCGTGCGCGATCGATCCGCATACGGTGCCCCTGCTTCTGGTCTGCGCGTGCCCCGTCCACGGCAGCGCCAATGCCGCAAGCGGCAACGCCTTATCCAGCTCCGGCCATTCAAGAAGCGTGGCCTGGCGCACACCGGCGCCGATCGTGATCGTTGCCGCCTTGTGTTCGATGCGGGCGAGCTCGGGAAGATGCATGATGTCGATCAGCGTCTTTGGCTTCGCCAGGCGCATATTGAGCATGGGCATCAGCGACTGTCCGCCGGCGATGATGCGCGCGTCGCCGCCTTCCCGACCAAGCGCGTCGAGCGCTTCGTCGAGATGTTCGGCACGAACATAGTCGAACGCGGCGGGCTTCATGGGTTCCCTCCGAACCAGCCACGCATTCTTGCAAGGAAAGAGGCGTGGGGCTGATGGGACGTGCCGCTACCGCCCGCTTGCCGCGCCAGCGCCGCGAAAAATTGCGCAATGATCATGCGCGCGGCACCGCCAAGCAGCCGGCCGCCGATGCTGGCCACCTTGCCGCCGATCGCCGCGTCATAAACGTATCGGATCGTCGTTCCACCGCTCTCGAGCGGATACAGCGTGATGCGGCCCTCGCCGTTGCCAAAGCCGAGTGCTCCCTCGGCGGCACCACTGAGAGTCACCGCATGCGGCGGATCGAGGTCGGAGAGCTTGACGTCGGCGCGGTATCGTCCTTTGACCGGACCGACGCCGATAGTCACGTCGGCGCGAAAATGCGTATCGGAGAGCCTCTCGACGTTGTGGCACCCGGGAATCACGGCCTGCAGCGTCGCGGCGTCGAGCAGCATGTCCCAGACGCGTCGGACCGGTGCGGCTACCGTTGCCTCGCCCGCGCCGCGCAGACGCCGATCGCCGCCGCGCTTCTCTTTTGCGCCCGCGGCCCGGTTCGCCGGCGGCGCGGGCTCGGCGCCACGCACGAGCTGCGCGAGTTTTGCCGGCACCAGCGGCAGTTCGAGGTCGCTTGCGCCGAGTGCGTCGGCAACCGCATTGGCGATGCAGACCGGCGTCGACATGCAATTGCCTTCGCCGACACCTTTTGAGCCGAGCGGCGTGAAGGGTGACGGCGTCTCCATATGGATGATCACTGGATCGGGCACTTCCGCCGTCGTCGGCAACAAATAATCCGCAAAAGTTCCGGTCAGAAAACTGCCGTCGTCAGCGTAGGCGTATTCTTCGTAGAGCGCCGCGCCTAAGGCCTGCGCGAAGCCGCCGCGGATTTGGCCGTCGACCATCGCCGGATGCAGGATGGTCCCGCAGTCGTGCATGGTGACGTAGCGGTCGATCCGCGTTTGCAGGGTGGTCCGGTCGACCTCGACGCCGCAGAAGTCAAAGATAAAGCCGTGGCAAAGCGAGGAGTTGATGTGATCTTGCTCGTCCGGTGCGGTCAGCTCCGGCGGGGTCCAGAACACGGTTTCGCGAATCGTGTGTCCGATGCCGTCGGGCAACGCCGCCGGCGACCAGTGGCTGAGCCCCGCGACCCGGGAGAACGTCAGTCTGTTGTCGGGATTGCGCTTCGACCCGACATGGCCGCTAGCAAACGCGATATCCTCGAATTCCGTGTTCAACTGGCTCGCGGCGATGCGCGCCAACCGTTCTGCAATCCGCGTCGCGGCAAGCCTTGCGGTGCCGGCCACAGCCGGCGCGAAGCGGCTCGCGTAATTGCCAGACGCAATCGACCAGGCGTCCTTGGCGGTGTCGATTTCGGTGTTGACCCTGATATCCACAGGTTTCAGCCCGAACACATCGGCCACGACCTGCGAAAGAACCGTGCGGTGACCCTGCCCCTGCGGGACCGAAGCGACGTGAACGATGACGCTTCCGACCGGGTCGATCGCGACCGTTGCAGTGGCCTGCGCTCCGTTCTTCGGACCCGCTTTGCGGCGCTCGGCAGGGGTGAGCACCGTGGTGATATAGCCCATGTTGGACACGCTGGGCTCGACCACGGCGGTGTAGCCGATGCCGTAGAGCCTTCCTTGCGCGCGCGCCGCATCGCGCCGCGATTTGAGTTCGACGAGCGCGCCCTCATTGACCCCGCGCCTGATCGCCTCCTGATAATTGCCGGAATCGAGCAACGCGCCGCTCGCGGTCTCGTATGGAAACGCATCGGCCGGAACGAGATTGCGCGTGATGACGTCAAGCGGATCGAGTTCGAGCACGACCGCGATGCGTTGAACCAGGCGCTCCAGCGCGAAATACACCTGCGG
>DATGGY010000197.1:0-3536 GCA_035308285.1 Bradyrhizobium sp.
GCCGCTTTATCGGAACCACATGGCTCACCGAGAATGGACGCAAGTTGATCGCATAGGGCCGCCGACACAATCGGGCATTTTTGGGGCGGCAACACACGCAGTCCGTAGGTAACTGTTACGACTTTTCCCGCAAATCTGCGGGCAAGATTCGCGCATTTTCGTGCCAAATTGGGACTGCCCAACAACTGCCCGCACTTAATCTGCATTTAACTAAAAGTCGCCTTAATGACGCTCCGCACCTCTGCGAGATGCTCCACCGGAATTCGGCGGATGATCGCGCGCAGGCCGCCGTTCGAATGTGCTTGAGGAACGCACTTGATCGAACGGCGGCTTCCTGGGGACAAGATCGAAATAGTCTGGATGCAAGGCGGATGAGTACCAGTACAGTTGCGTATTACGATTTCGCGGCACCCACACCCAGAAGATCAGCCCCGAAACTTAACCCGCAAAGTTTTCTTGCCAGTGCAGCCGTCGCAAGTCTTGTGCTTGGCTGCGCCTGGACCGTTTATGCGAATATTTTCGCGGCCAGCCCCTATCCGCAACTTGGCACTGCAGGCTTCGATGCGCCTGTCTTGGGACAGCTCTCCAGCGTTGCGCTGCGCTGGATGCCGTCCGCCGAGAACACGCGGATCGCCCGCCTCGAACCGCCGCCAACCATCGCCGCGCCCGCAACGGCACCCGTTGAGCCGTCACTCTCCTTCGACGAACGCTTTGCGGCCGCATCGCCGCAAGGGGTTGCGCCCGCATCGCAAGCCGCGACTTCAAAGCTTGCCGAAGCGCCGAAGTCGCAGCCGGAGCCTGCGAAGTTGGCCGAGGCTCCGAAGCCGATGGAGGCTGCCAAGCCGAAGGAGGCGCCGCGCCTTCAGGTGGCTGCCGTTCCGCCCGCGCCGCATCAGACTGAATCTCAACCGGCGAAACCGCCGGCCGGATCGTTCAACGATCTGGCACAACGCGCCAAAGCCGCGGTGATGTCGATTGCCTCGAACGAGAAGCAGACGATTTTCGAAAAGCTCTGGGGCAAGCAGCCGTCGCAAGGGTCGCTATTATCCTATGCCTCCGCCGACGCCAGCATCACGGGCAGCCTCGGGTCGACGCAAAATCCGGCGCTGCGTGGCTCGGCGCCGTATGATCGCTCGACCGCGGTCTACGACATTTCCGCCCACACGGTTTACCTGCCCGATGGCACCAAGCTCGAGGCGCATTCCGGCCTTGGCGCCAAGCTCGACGATCCGGGCTCCGCAAAGATCCACATGCGCGGCGTGACGCCGCCGCATGTCTACGAATTGAAGCCGCGCGAGGCGCTGTTTCACGGCGTGCCGGCGTTGCGGCTGAACCCGATCGGCGGCGAGGACTCGATCTACGGCCGCTCCGGCCTGCTCGCCCATTCCTACATGCTCGGGCCGAACGGCGATTCCAATGGCTGCGTGTCCTTCAAGGACTATAACGCCTTTCTCAACGCCTACCGCAACCAGGGCATCAAGCGGCTCGCGGTCGTGGCGCGGGTGGAGTGAGGCGGGGGCAGCTGACATCAGGCTAGTCCGCGATTTCCACCGCCTCTGGGCAAGAGGAATTCCACGACCCCCGCCTCGGGTGATCGATGACCCTCCGAGCAAAAACCCCGGCATTGCTGCCGGGGTTTTGCATTGTTGGATGGTCGCCTGAAGCGAGCAGGACTGCTTAAAAATCCATGCCGCCCATGCCGCCGCCGGGAGGCATGCCGCCCGCGGGGGCCTGCTTCTTCGGCAGTTCGGCCACCATGGCTTCGGTGGTGATCAGGAGCGCGGCGACGGAAGCTGCGTTCTGGATCGCCACACGAACAACCTTGGTCGGATCGATGATGCCCTTGGCGATCAGGTTGACGTATTCGCCGGTTTGCGAGTCGAAGCCGTATGCATATTGATCCTTCTCGAGAATCTTGCCGACGATCACCGAGCCGTCTTCGCCCGCGTTGATGGCGATCTGACGCGCCGGCCAGGACAGTGCCTTGCGCACGATCTCGATGCCGGTCTTCTGATCGTCGTTCTTGGTCCGCAGGCCCTTGAGGTGCTCGGAGGCGCGCAGCAGCGCGACGCCGCCGCCCGGCACGATGCCTTCTTCCACGGCCGCACGTGTCGCATGCATCGCGTCATCAACGCGATCCTTGCGCTCCTTCACCTCGGTTTCAGTCGCGCCGCCGACGCGGATCACCGCGACGCCGCCTGCGAGCTTGGCCAGACGCTCCTGCAACTTCTCACGGTCGTAGTCCGAGGTGGTTTCCTCGATCTGCGCCTTGATCTGCGCCACGCGGGCTTCGATGTCGGCCTTCTTGCCGGCGCCGCTGACGATGGTGGTGTTCTCCTTGTCGATCATCACCTTTTTGGCGCGGCCGAGCATGTTGAGCGTGACGTTCTCCATCTTGATGCCGAGATCTTCCGAGATCGCCTGGCCGCCGGTCAGGACTGCGATGTCCTGCAGCATGGCCTTGCGGCGATCGCCGAAGCCCGGAGCCTTGACGGCCGCGACCTTGAGGCCACC
Source organism: Bradyrhizobium sp. (assembly GCA_035308285.1). Lineage (GTDB taxonomy): Bacteria > Pseudomonadota > Alphaproteobacteria > Rhizobiales > Xanthobacteraceae > Bradyrhizobium. The sequence goes on from DATGGY010000197.1 coordinate 2,515, forward strand.
GCGCAGACGGTTGACGACGAGAGTGGCGAGAGCTTCGCCTTCGACGTCTTCCGCGATAATCACAAGCGGCTTGCCGCTCTGCACCACCGCTTCCAGCAGTGGAAGCAGTTCATTCAACTGAGAAAGCTTCTTTTCGTTGATTAGGACGTAGGCATCTTCCATTTCAACGCGCATCTTGTCGGCGTTGGTCACGAAGTAGGGCGAGATGTAACCGCGGTCGAACTGCATGCCTTCGACGACTTCGAGCTCGGTCTCGAGCGACTTGGCTTCTTCAACCGTGATGACACCCTCGTTGCCGACCTTCTTCATCGCGTCGGCGAGGAATTTGCCGATTTCCGCATCGCCGTTGGAGGAAATGGTGCCGACCTGGGCGATTTCCTCGTTCGAGGTGACCTTTTTGGAGTTCTTGACGAGGTCGGCGACCACGGCTTCGACAGCCAGATCGATACCGCGCTTCAGGTCCATCGGGTTCATGCCGGCGGCAACTGACTTAGCGCCTTCCCTAATAATGGCTGCGGCCAGCACGGTCGCGGTGGTGGTGCCGTCGCCGGCAGCATCGGCGGATTTGGAGGCGACTTCGCGCACCATCTGGGCGCCCATGTTCTCGAACTTGTCGTCAAGCTCGATTTCCTTGGCGACGGTGACGCCGTCCTTGGTGATGCGGGGAGCGCCGAACGACTTGTCGAGCACGACGTTGCGGCCTTTGGGGCCGAGCGTCACCTTCACCGCATTGTTGAGAATGTCGACGCCGCGTAGCATCTTGTCGCGGGCGTCGACGCCGAATTTGACTTCCTTGGCTGACATATCTTGCTTCCTTGAAATCTGGATGGAGGGGAAAAGGCGCTTAAGCGGCCTTCTTCTTGGTAGCGGGAACGTCGGTGATGACGCCCATGATGTCGCTCTCCTTCATGATCAGGAGCTCCTGGCCGTCAATCTTGACCTCGGTGCCCGACCACTTGCCGAACAGCACACGGTCGCCGACCTTGATGTCGATCGGGATCAACTTGCCAGCTTCGTCGCGG
>DATGGY010000198.1:0-5780 GCA_035308285.1 Bradyrhizobium sp.
GGCGCTGCATTGCGGACGGCGAAGTCGTGTGGTCCTGACACCCCGACGCTGGTGTCAAGTTGGCGACGATGCTTTCGCATCGCGCTGGCGATGGTGGCAAAAAAGCCCGGTCACCAGGGAGAGCGCGAAGTAAGCCGTAAAAACCATTGCGCAGGGAATGCCGGGTGTTCCGGCTGCAACTGCGGTGACTACGCTCGTGTGCTTTTTCCATTTCGCACGCGAGACTGCGGGTGCCGGCTGCGCACCCGGTGTTCCCTGCGCCCTCGATTCTCTCGGGGTGAAGGATTTCTGGCACAACTCGGGCGCTTTCGCGCCGCGGGAAGGCGGACGTGCGCGGGTGAAAAGTCGCTGTTTGAAAAGTGAAGTCGGTGAGAACTCAGGCGTGTGAGCCTGCCGCCAAGCGTCATCACCCGCGAAGGCGGGTGATCCAGTATTCCAGAGACATCAGTGATTGAGTCGAGAGGCTGCGGCGTACTGGATCCCCCGCTTTCGCGGGGTATGACGGCCGTTTGTGGGGCAAGCGCCACCGCAGTCCCGTAGCCCGGATGAGCGAACGCGACATCCGGGGCCCGCGTCACGTTAGGTCCCGGATATCGCTACGCTCATCCGGGCTACAATGTGCAGCCCCTACTCCCTGAAAGTAGTCGTGCCGGTTGGAGCCGTCATAGGCGCCGGATTTCAGGCAGCACGCCTTGAAACCTGCGTCCGGAGCCGCACGGGCATAGATCGTTACGGCCGAGTTTTTCGGCGAGTTCAACGTCGCCGTGGACGAAACGCCGCCCGCGTTTGACATGGGTTTCCGAGGGGAATGACTTCCGCCGCTTACGCGTGATGCTGAAAGCTGGGGAGGTTTTCGAAATCGCTGATCTTGCGCATGACACACCTCCATCAATAAAAAAGCGGCCCATTGCCGCGGGCCGTGTTGCTATCACAAGATAGACCGAGTGCAACCCCTTACATCCCGGTCTGGCCGATATCGGCATTCGGCAGCCTGCTCTGATGCTGTGGGTGTTGCTCCTGCTGCTGCCGTTGCCGCTCCTGCTCCTTGGCGCGGTGGCGGCCGTAGAGGCAGCCGGCGGCGGCGCCCAACAGACCGTGATGGCCGGCAACGTGGCCGGCGACGCCGCCGACCGCCGCGCCCTTCAGGCAGCCCTTGGCCTCGGCGCTCGGGGCCATCAGCACAAGTGCGGCGAGGGCGAGCAAAATGGGAAGCGTTTTCATGGCGGCAATCTTCCGGGAGTGAACCAGTGCGATCTATCAATCGCGGGGCGAGCGATCCGTTCCATCCTGCCACCACCTGTCATCGCCCGGCTTGACCGGGCGATCCAGTACTCCGGGAAGCATCCCGTAAACAACAAACGCCGCGGCGTACTGGATCACCCGCCTTCGCGGGTGACGACAGCAATTGTGCGGACGCGGGCCGTGTTAACGCTCTCCCGCCTCAATCCATCTTCTTCCCGCCATCGGTCACGGCATCGAGAAACGCGAAAGCCTCGCGATTGAGAAACTCGACGTCGGCCGGGGCAAAGCCGCCGGCGGAGGCGTGGCCGGTCACGGTGCCCGGGCTGATCGTGACCATCTTGACGTTCTTGATGTTCTTGCCGGCCTCGATCGGCTCGAACTCGGGATTGAGCAGATCCTTGGTGCCGGTGAGGATCAGCGTCTTCGCTTAAGTTGCGAAGCGTTTCACGCGCGTTTCCCCCACCAAGATCGGAGCGGTTTGATCGATGCTCTCGGAATGTTGGTGACGATAGAGCGAGCTTTGGAGGCTGTGAAGCCTCCACGATTGTCGCTTGCCAAAATTCGACCCATTGCATGTGCCCGGTGCAAGGCATGTCCTTCTGATTGGGCGAGGGAACATTGCGCCTCAAAGTGCTTTGCCCGACTTAGCTGACGGCCATGTGCTGGGGCATGCTGGCGCTCGCCGGAATCGGCCGCACAATTTTGCGGCAACTACACGCGGTGATTGCAAATCTTGACGGTTGCGTGACAGCAAGCCGGCGTTGGGTGAGAACAAATTTTTTTCCGATTGATCCCCGCTCAAATCGGATCACAATGACACCGCTTTGCGAGTCGGGCCCAACACCCGACGGAGAAGAAAATGGTTGCGAATCTTCACCGGCAGCGCGTGCTGCATTTGCTTGAGGCATTCTACAAAGGCGACATCGAAGGGGCGCTGTCACACTGCAGCGACGACATCGACTTTTTCTGCAACGCACCGATCGACATCCTGCCGCATCTCGGTCACCACAAGGGCAAGGATGAAGTCAGGCAAATGTGGAAGACGGTGCACAAGCGCTATTCCAGCATGCGCTACCAAATACCCATCATCGTTGCGGAAGGCGATCAGGTCGCCGTCAACATCCGCGCGTTCCTGGGCAAGAGACGCAACGACCGGATCGTGCAATTCGACTTTGCCGCTTTCTATACGCTTCGCGAGGGCCGCGTCACAAAGATTCGCGAAATCCTCGACACGTTCGATCTGGTCCAGCAGGTGGTCGAACGCGATCTCGCCGCGCTCTTGACCGACACCGCGACCGCCAAGACCTGAGCGGCTCGCGAACGTCATTTCGACGCCCGCGTTGAACCTCAGGGCATCCCGCAAGACCGGGGGCTGACCGGCAACTGTGCAATGCAAAATTGCGCGTTGAAGGCGATTTCCGGGGCATCGGCCTGGCATTGAACCTCCCCGCCACAATTTCGCACCGATGTGCACGCATTTTAGCGAGGCTGGCAGGCGGGCGGGGTTGATGATTTCCAGGACCGGATCTGGTTTTGCCGGGCTGCTTTTACTGGCGGCCGGCCTCGCCGTGGCGATGCCGCCCGCGCACGCGCAGGCGCCGCCATCGAGCGAAGAAGAGGAAGCCGAGGATGCGCCGGCGATGGAAGCCGAGACCGCCGCCAAGCCGGACGACGCCGACATCAAGGATCTGGAGCTCGACTGGAGCCAGCTCAACGTCGACGCCGCCACCCTGATGGCGATGAGCCCGGCCTCGAAGGCCCGCCTGGCGCCGCATGCGAGCCCAAGCAACGAGATGACGTGGTCATCCAAGGACAAGTCCTACGGGTCGGCCGTGTCGGTGAAGCAGTCCGTTTCGCCGTTTTGGGATACGCGGATCGGCGCCGACATGACCGTTGTCCGTCAACCGTCGACGCTCTCCGAGCTGCTCGCTGAAAAAGCCGCCAATGGCGGCAGCGAGCCGCAATCCTCCGGAACGGCATGGGCGGCGATCACCGCCCCCGGCGTCGCCTCGATCTGGGACAAGACGGCGGTCGAAGCCCGGCTCGATCCCGCGCAGGACCAGAGCAAGCTCGGCACCTCCTTGAGCAAGTCGGTGACGCTCGCCGAACAATATTCGCTGACCCTGCAAAACGCCTACAACATGATCCAGCTCGGCATCGTTCCAGCGCCCGGACTGGCTGCGCACGCCGCGCGCAATTACGAAACCGAGCAATCGGCGAAGCTCAATATTGCCGAGACCGGCACCAGCTTCAGCGCCGGGCAGAGCCTCTCCACAACCGACGATAAATGGCTGCGCAAGATCGGCGCCGAGCAGAAGATATTCGGCGGCGTCAGCATATCCGGCTCGATCAGCGAAACCCCGTTCGGCGCCGCCAACAAGAGCATCACCGCGGGATTCAAGCAGAGCTGGTAGTCACCCGTCATTTACCGAATGGGCCGGCAAATGCCGCGAATCAACAGCGCATTGCCGTATATTGGCCGCGATGCGGTCAAAATCGGAAGCCCTGATGGCGCTCGCGTTGCTATCGTCGTGCGGGGACAACCGCGCTCGCTATCACGCGAAACAGGGGAAAAAGCCGATGAACGTCATTCGTCCTGAGAAGATTGAATCGACCGAAGAGGATAGTGACCTCGCTGCGGCCTCGGAGGTCGAGGCCGGAATCCGCGATTTCGTTCGCAACGATATCGCCTATTTGCGCCGTCCCGGGCCAAGCATGGTGGGTGGCACCGATGCCCCGGTCGATCCGAACGCCGAGGCCACCGTCAACAGCGTCAACTCGCTGATCCAGCGCGTGGCCGGAACGTCGCTTGCGGAAATCGAGAACCTGATTTCCGAGCTTGAGAGCCTTCGCGACCTGCTGCATGACGAAGGTCAGCGCGTCCAGCGTGAGATCTCAGGCTATGCCCAGCTCAGCCAGGCGGCGATGAAATCGACCCGCATGATCGCCGACAACGTCGCGCAGTGGAAGCGCGCCGCGCACGGAATCCGCAACGGCTGATCCGCTGTCATTTCAGTCTTCGACCGCTAATCGCATTCCGGACTGGTCCAAACGGCCAGATCCGGAATGTCGCATTTTGGGGCGCTCATCATCAGCGATCAGCGCTCGGGCCGCAAATCTCGACGAGGTTTTCCCCTTAGCCTCTTGAACCTCGCACGACCCGCCCGCGACACAAGTGCAGGCGCCGTCGAGCGGCGGCAATTTGGGGAAATACCTGCATGAAAACCGTTCGGCCCGACAACAGCGATCCCATCCCGATGCGCAGCCCGCCTCCAAACATGGGTACCATCATGGTCCGCTTTGTCGGACTGCTGCTCGCAGCAGTGGTGGTTCTGGCGCTGATCTGGAGCCGCTGATTTTTTCGCAAGATGAGCGCCATCAAATTCATGGGTGGCACAAAGTTAGCGAGCAAGCGGGTCCGTCCGCGGTTCAGCTTTTACCGCTCCGCCGCGGCACGAAGGCCGTCGCCAGCATCGAGAACACCAGTTCGCCGCGCTGGTTGGTTCCGGTATTGCGGCCTTCCAGGATTCCCCATTCGGGGCGGCTCGAAGAAAGGCGCATGGACAAGACTTCCGTTGCGAAGCTGACCGTGTCGCCCGCCAGCACCGGCCTGACCCAGCGCAACTCGCGAAATCCCGGCGACGGTCCCCAGATCGCAATCGTCTCGCCGCGCGCCGCAGCCTCTTTGGCGAGGCGCTGGCCATCGGCTACCAGGAGCTTCATGCAGGCCGACCCGACATGCCAGCCCGACGCAGCAAGCCCTCCAAACAGCGACTTGCGCCCCGCCTCCTCGTCGAGGTGAAAGCGTTGCGGATCGAACTGGGCCGCGAACTTCTTGATGCCTTCGGCGGTAAAGGTAAACGAGCCAAGTTCGCGCCGCTGTCCGACCTCGATGTCCTCGAAGAATCGCATCAGCCCGCCTGCTCGGCCGCCGCCTCGTCGCGCCGCTGCACGATGATCGGCGATATCATCTCGCAGAGCGGCTCCCCGGCCGCGTTGTTGACGACCGCCCTGAGGGTGACGATGCCGGTTGAGGGGCGGCTGCGGGAGACCCTTGCTCTCGTCACGTCGACGTCGAGCATTAATTCGTCGCCGGGCCGAAGCGGCGCGAGCCAGCGTAGCTCGTTGACCCCGGGCGAGCCCAGCGATGCCGTGCGGCCGATAAAACCGTCACACATCATCCGCATGATGAGCGCGCACAGATGCCAGCCCGAACCAGAAAGCCCCTTCAACATCGAACGCGAGGCGGCCTCTTCGTCGAGATGCATAGGCTGCGGATCGAACTCGGCGGCGAAGGCGAGTATTTCCTCGCGCGTGACCTGTCGCGGTCCGAAACTGCCCAAACGGCCGGGCTTGAAGTCTTCGAAAACAAGCGTGTTCATGACGGGGGACATCTTGAAAGAAGCCCGATTGTGGCCGTTATTTGTGGCAATCTCAACCCGCCCACGCGCATGGCTCGTCCCCGACTTGCCCGAAGCCACATTCGGCGTTAGCCCTTTGCCATCAGGGACAGGTTGGACGCGAATCAAATTTCGACT
>DATGGY010000199.1:0-37146 GCA_035308285.1 Bradyrhizobium sp.
TGGGAAGGTGCTTTCTCGTCAACTTGGACCAACCCGCCCGCCCCGCACGTTGCAAGACGCACTTGCCTCCTGCCGGCTGTTTGTCGAACACCCGATCGCCCGCATGACAGGAATCTGCGCCGTGATCCGCGATGCCTCACGCCAAGAGGCGCAGGCGGTGACGTTGTGAGGCTATTCGCGCCGCCGATCAGGATATGGTCTGCGGCCCGCGCAGGTTCCCGGCATTGGTCAGGCTGTCCGCAAGATAATTGGCAAGCTCGCCGACGACGCGGGAATTGCTGCGCCGGCCGAATGAATAGGCCAATTCGACCGTCGGTAGCTGCGGCAACCGCAAGCCGTGACGGACCACCCGCAGTGGCGGTGCGACGAGCGCGCGCGCGAGCACCGTAATCCCCATGCCCTCCACCGCGGCCGATTTCAGCAGCTCGAAACTCGGGCTGACAAAACTAACGTGCCACGATCGCTTGTGGTCCCGCAGAGCAGAGATGGCGTTGTGGCGATAGGCACACCCTTCCGGAAACAGGATGAGCGGTACGGAGTCCCCGGTATCTGGCGCATAATTCGGACCGCTGACCCAGACCAGTTGCTCGCGTAGCGCGACGGTGCCGTTCTTCGCGCCGGCCTGCTGCTTGAAGAAGACCAGGTCGAACTCGCCACGGGCGCTGCGCTTCATCAGATTTTCCGATTGGTTGGCCTCGACCTCCAACCCCACCATCGGATGCCGATTCTTGAATCGCGCCAGCCACGCCGTGAAGTCGCGGCCAAAGAAGTCAAGCGGCACGCCGAGACGGACGAAACCGGTCAGCACTTCGTCGGACATCGAGGCATAGGCCTCGTCGTTGAGCTGAAGAATGCGCCGCGCATATTGCACGAGCTTGCCACCCTCCGACGTCAGGTTAATCACCCGGCCCTTGCGCCGTGTCAGCAGACCCTTGCCGATCTGGGCTTCGAGCTTGGCGATCTGCTGGCTAACGGTAGATTGCGAGCGGCCGACAGTCTCGGCGGCGCGCGAAATACTCATGGTTTCGGCGACCACCACGAATGAGCGAAGGCAATCGATGTCGAAATTCATTCACCGTCCCATCATCGACAAATACGATACCGATCATCGTGATTATTCATTTTGTCACTTCAGGAGCCGCCAGTAAAGAAGCTGGGTCCCGCCGGCCGCCTCCGCGCGCGCTGCCGTTGGCCAACCCGCCGCAGCGCGGGAGTAATCAAGAGATTGGGGGAAGTAAGACATGGCTCGCAACGAAGCGTCTCTTGCGGTTGCTCACGGCGCGGTCAAGCTGCTGATCGCCGAAAAACTGAGGTACCTTGTGCCGATGACCATCATTTTCATGGTCAGCTATATCGGCTTGACCGCGTTTGCCGGCTTCGCCAGGAACTTGATGGGAACCAGGGTGGTCGGCTCGGTCAATCTCGGCTTCGTGCTGATCGCATTCAACTATCTGCTGTCATGGGGGCTCGCGATCGTGTACGGGCGCATCGCCGCCGAAAAGTTCGATCCGCTTGCGGCGAAGGCTGCGATGGAAACCACCGAACCGGGGAAATCGAGATGAACCTCACGCTTGGCATTTTCATCGTCATTCTCCTGATCACCCTTGCCATCACCTATTGGGCCGCCAAACGCACATCGACCACGGCTGATTTCTACGCCGCCGACAGCGCCCTCACCGCCGCGCAAAACGGCTTTGCGCTGGCCGGCGACTGGTGCAGCGCCGCCGCCTTTCTCGGTTTCACCGGATTGACCGCGCTCTACGGCATGGACGGCGCTTTTTATGCGCTGGGACCGCTGGTCGCGTTCTGCACCGTGCTGTTTCTGATCGCCGAGCCGATGCGCAATACCGGAAAGTACACGCTCGGCGACGTCATTCGCAGCCGGATGCAGACGCGCACCTCGCTCTTGGCCGCAATCGCCGGAACCGTGGTCGTCAATTTCGCCTATCTGATGCCGCAGATGGCCGGCGCCGGCGTGCTGGTGCGTCTGCTCACCGGCATCTCCTATGACTGGGCGGTAATCTTCGTCGGCGTCAGCATGATCGTATACGTCGCCTTCGGCGGCATGCTGGCAACCACCTGGGTGCAGATCGTCAAGGCGGTGCTGATGTTGAGCGCAGGCGCTATTATCCTGGTGATGATCCTGATGCTGGTGCACTTCGATCCGCTGACCTTGTTTGCGCAGGCCGAGCAAAAATACGGCGCCAAATACCTGCTGCCGGGCAACTACCTGAAGAATCCATTCGACCAGATATCGCTCGGACTGGGCTACACGCTTGGCCTTGCAGGATTGCCGCACGTCATGACGCGGTTCTACACCGTCCCGGATGCCAAGACCGCGCGCCGCTCGGTGGTGTGGGTGATGTTTCTGGCCGGTTCCTTTTTCGCCGGCACCACATTGTTCGGGCTCGCGGCTGCGGACTTTGTCGGACAGGATGTTCTTCGCGCCGCCGACAAGGGCGGCAACCTGACGCTGCCGCTGCTGGCGCAATATCTTGGCGGCGGCAAAGGCACCTTCGGCGGAGACCTCATGCTTGGCTTTGTCGCCGCGGTCGCGGTAGCGACCATTCTCGCCGTGGTCTCGGCCCTGACGCTGTCGACATCCGGCGCAATCGCCCACGACTTCTATGTCAATTGGGTCAAACGCGGACAGGTCGAAGGCAAGCAGGAGGTCTGGCTGGCCCGTGTCGCCGCGTTCGCGATCGGCGTGGTCGCGATTGTGCTCGGCGTTCTCGCCCAAGGCGTCAACGTCGCGGTTCTCGTGATCCTTGCCATTTGCGTCGCCGCCAGCGCCAATTTTCCAGTACTGATACTTTCGTTGTTCTGGCGGCGGTTCAACACCGGCGGCGTCGTGGGTGGGATGACGGTCGGGCTTGTGTCATCGGTCGTGCTGGCGATGATCGGGCCGGCGATGCGGGGCGCTGAGGCGCTATGGCCGCTGGTCAATCCAACCATCGTGTCATTGCCGCTCGGCTTCCTGGGTGCCGTTCTCGGCACGTTCATGTGGGGGCGCGACGCGGACAACGAGCAGCGCTTTGACGCATTCCTGCTTCAGGTTCATACCGGGGTCGTGACAAAATAGATTGCCGACAAGCCAAATCAGCCAGTTAGTCTCGTTGAAAGAAAGAGCATTCCAATGCCGATCAAAGCCGTTGTCTTCGATGCCTATGGCACGCTTTTTGACGTTCAGTCGGTGGCCGCCGTCACCGAGGAGGCATTTCCCGGCTATGGCGAGATCATCACCCAGATTTGGCGCATCAAGCAGCTCGAATACACCTGGTTTCGCTCGCTGATGCGGCGCTACGAGGATTTCTCCGTCATCACGAAGGATTCGCTCGCCTACACCATCCGCGTGCTCGGACTGACGCACGATGCTGCAACCTTCGAACGCATCATGGACAAGTATCTGCATCTTGATCTCTATCCGGACGCGATGGCGACGCTGGAAAAGCTGAAGCGTTGCAAGCTCGCGATTCTCTCGAACGGTTCTTCCGGAATGCTCAACGCTGTGGTGCGCAATACGGGCCTGGACCGCGTACTCGACGCCACCGTCAGCATCGACTCCCAAAAAATATTCAAGCCCGCGCCGGACGCCTACGCCCTGATCGAAGCGAGGCTCGGCGTGCGGCCCGCCGAGGTATTGTTCGTGTCGTCTAACCCGTGGGATGCTTGTGGCGCCAAGGCCTTTGGACTAAACGTCGCCTGGATCGAGCGGGTCACGCCGGAAGCGATGGCGCTGGCTTGCGTCGAAAGCGACGTTGTACCCCCGCTCACCATGTTCAAGGCGATCCGCACGCAAATGGACGAACTTGGTCTTGAGCCCGACTATCGTATCCATGGCTTATCGGAACTCCCCGCTCTGGCCGCTGCCCATGCATCTTGATCATATTGCCGGCATGGCTTGCGTGCGGCAAAACCTGGGGATCACGAAGTATTTATTGCCGCCCGCAAACCCATCACCCGATCGTGGGGCCGTTGTCGCGCCGGGATTGATAGCCTGTGAAGTTGTGCTGCGATCCACATCGACACGTCCGTAATCATGGAGACCAACGAGATGTCGACAACCCTATCCCAACAGCTCGGGGAATATCTTGCTGGCTGGATGCAGCGCGTGCCGGCCGATCGCCGCGCCGCCATGGAGCGCCATATCGCCCATCTCTCCGAAACCGGAATCGGCAGAAATGCGAAGCAGGTCGGCGACCAGGCGCCCGACATCATTCTACCGGATGTCCACGGCCAGCCGTTCGAGGTAGCCACCCTGCTGGCGAGGGGGCCCGTCATAGTGACGTTTTACCGTGGCGGCTGGTGCCCATATTGCAATCTTGAGCTCAAGGCCTATCAAGCTGTGCTGCCCCGCATAGCCGCAGCCGGCGCAAGCCTCGTTGCGATCAGTCCCGAGAAACCTGATAATACCGTGAGCACCGCGGAAAAAAATGCCCTCACATTTCCTGTGTTAAGCGATATAGGCCATCAAGCGGGCAGAGCCTTTGGATTGGTCTACTCCTTCACCGACGAATTGCGCACCGTATACGACGGATTCAAACTGGATATTCCAGGCACGAACGGCACGCCCGACGACTGGTCGCTTCCGCTCGCGGCAACTTACGTGATCGGCACGGACGGTCGTATCCTGTTTGCCGACACGAGCGTCGATTACCGCCGCCGTACCGACCCGCTAGATGTCCTTCAAGTGCTGGAGCATCGCACGGCGGCGGAATGATTTGGCGCCTTCCGTTCGCCTGCACTACAATTGGCGGGCGGTGGGCAGACAATTTCGGAATTCCAAAATCGCCTCCTCGTTGACGAGCCGATCGCGGTTAGCTATCGGGGACATACCTGCACCAGTGCGCGTTCTGCAACGATCCATCGTCATGAGCCTTGAATCCGTCCGCGCGTTCTTCGCCGAAAACGCGCCTGATATTTCCGTGATCGAATCGCCGAAGAGTTCGGCAACAGTGGCGCTGGCCGCCGAAGCCTACGGCGTCGAGCCGGCGCGGATCGCCAAGACGCTAAGCTTGAGGGTCGGCGAACAGGTGATCCTGATCGTCGCCAGCGGCACCTCGCGGATGGACAACAAGAAGGTCAAGGCGCGTTTCGGCGGCAAGCCGAAGATGCTCGGCCTCGATGAGGTCGCCGACATCACCGGCCATGAAGTCGGCGGCGTCTGTCCGTTCGGACTGAAGGTGCCGTTGCCGGTCTACTGCGACGTTTCGCTGAAGGAATTCGACGAGGTGGTGCCGGCGGCAGGCTCCATACACAGCGCAGTGCGCATCCCGCCATCGCGCATGGCCGAACTCGTCGCCGCCGAATGGGTCGACGTCTGCTGAGATTTGCCTTCGGGCTCGGCCGATACAACGATCACGCGCGCTCTATTGATCGTTGTATTGATAGTTATACTGATACGGGTAGTTATATTGATATTGATAGTCGCGTCGTCTCGGCGCCTGCTGCGGTGGGTTTTCCGGCGACGCGCCGCCACTTGATGCGAATACCGCGCGGCATTGCGGGCTCAACTGCGGCGTATTTTGCTGCAGACACGCGACGATCCGGTTGACGTCGGGTATTTGCGCACCACAGAGCCTGAAGACGTCCGGCGTGCAGGCCATTTGCTGCTCCATGGTTCCGCGGTATTCCTGCGAAAGGGCCGGAGTTTGAGAGGCAATGCCGCCGGCGAGGGAGGTCGCGGAAATAGCAACGCTCAAGAGAATTCCGTGCACTCGCATATCCCGACCCCTTCCTTGGATAGGCATATTTGTTAGGTCAGACAAACTGGTCCGCTGATGGTATGAAACAAATGAGGCTCTCGAAGGTTCGAAGCGGACAAAAAATGTGAATATCTGTCGGTTCCAAATCTCCCCGTGAGTGCACGCACGCGTGAGACGATGGTTTCGACATTCGAGCGAACGCCGCTTATGGCAAAGTAACTCCAAGACGACTGGCGACTCTTTGAACCGTCTCCCGGTATAACGACGCGCCGGCCTCTTCCAGCGCTTGGCGGATTTGCTGCTCCGCTTCCGATGCAAATCCTTTGTCGCTCGCGAGCATCGCATGCACCAACTTGACATGGCCTGAAGGCATTCCGCGCACGCCGGCGCCGGTGCGAAGACGATCGAGCAGGACGTCGAGCGAGGCGAACTGGTCGAAAAACGGCAAGCCCCAGATCACGAGCGCGTGGCTGACTTCGAGGCAAAGGGATTCGACATCCGCGTCGGCCCGCCACCAACGGTCCTCCTGCTGCGGCATAAGCAAGCCGATCCTCTCGTTGATCGGGAACAGAGCCGTCGCGGGATTCTTTGGAAGGGCACGCCCGGACCAATGGCGATAAAGGCTTTCGGCTGTTACCACCAGATTTACCGTGAAAGCGCCCACCGGCACAGCCATGCCTGTGCTGGCCTGGAATTGGAAAGCATGGATCAGATCGTGTGACTGACGGTGAAAATGGTTGCCCTGCCGGCGGAACCCAGCCGCCTTCAGGCCCCCATGATAAGCGGCCCTCGAAGCCGCGCGCATGACACTTTGAATGGTCGAGCCCGGCATCCGGCGAAAGCCTCAACTGACCGTGGCAAGATGAGCCTGACCGCCGGCCGGGAACGGTACGATCATGGCGATCGTGCGCGTCAGCCAGGCGGCTTGCGCCAGGGAGGACGCCGGGCGCGCGGCTTGCAACAGCGGCAGCGCGGCAGTGACCTTGAGAAGCTCGCGTCGATTCATCGGCTGCCTTCCCCCAGGGATTCTCGTTTGTCGATTCGCAAACTAGCGTGAACCGTAGGGTAGGCAAAGCGAAGCGTGCCCACCGCCTTTGCCCACCCTACTATGCCCACCCTACAATGCCGGAACGGCTACCCTTTAAGCACGGCGCGGCGACTTCAGCCGCTTGGCCTTGGCAAAATGCTTCGCCAGAAAATCCGCCAATACCTCGACGCGCGCGGGACGCGGTCCGCCAGGTGGGCTCACAAGATGCACCGCGCCTTCGGGCTGTTTCCAGGCCTTCAGGATCACTTCGACTTCGCCGGCTTCGATGGCGTCGGCAACGATGAAGTCCGGCAGATCGGCGATGCCAAGGCCGGCGATCACCGCCGGCAATAGCGCTTCGCCATTGTTGACGCGCAACTGCCCGGCCGGCCGGACGCTGGCCCTTTCGCCTGCGGCATTGCTGTAGTGCCAGACGTCGGGCGCAGACATATAGGCGTATCCAAAGCATTTGTGATGCGCGAGTTGCATCGGATGCGTCGGCCGCCCGTGGCGTTTCAGATAGGAAGGCGCCGCAACGGTGTGACGCGACACCGGACAGAGCCGGCGCGCAATCAGCGAAGAATCCAGCAGGTGCGCCGTGATCCGCAAGCCTGCATCGAAGCCTTCGCCGATCAGATCGACCATCGCATCTGAGAGGTGAAGGTCGATGGCGACATCGGGATAGGCTTGCAGAAATTCCGGCAAGATCGGCGCCACTGCTTTGATCCCGAACGTCATCGGCACCGCAAGGCGGACGAGGCCGCGCGGCGAGACCGATTGTGCAAGCGCCTCGTTTTCCGCCGCCTCGCCATCGGCCAACAGACGCTCGGCGCGGGCCGACAATTTCTGCCCGGCATCGGTCAAGGCCAGCCGCCGCGAGGTGCGGTTGAACAGCCGCGCGCCGAGCCGTCGCTCCAGCCGGCTAACTGCTTTCGAAACCGTCGCCTTGGACAGCGCCAAATCGCTGGCGGTTGCCGCAAATGACCGTAATTCCACGACTTTTGCGAAAATCGCCAGGCCTTCGAAATCGGGGAGTTTTGTCATGGGGTCGCCTCGCAAGCGAGGAAATAGAAACAATGTGTTTCAATTGTTTCTATTTATACACGATCCGGGAGTGCCTATCCAGAGGGTCATCAGAACTTCAGGGAGCTTCCCATGATCGAACTCAGACCTTTCAACAAACTCGGCGCCGCCGACCACGGCTGGCTGAAAGCCAAACACCACTTCTCATTCGGCAGTCACTACGACCCCGGCAATGTGGGCCACGGGGCTTTGCGGGTGTGGAACGACGATGAGATCGCCCCGAATACCGGCTTTCCTCCGCATCCCCACGCCAACATGGAGATCATCACCTATGTGCGGGAAGGTGCCATCACCCACCAGGACAGCCTCGGCAATAAGGGCCGCACCGAAGCGGGCGACGTTCAGGTGATGAGCGCGGGCTCGGGCATTCGTCACTCCGAATACAATCTGGAGCCGAAGCCGACAAAAATCTTCCAGATCTGGATCGAACCGACGACGGAAGGCGGCCAGCCGACCTGGGGCGCGAAGCCATTTCCGAAGTCGGACCGCTCCGGCAATTTCGTCACCATCGCCAGCGGATTTGCCGCCGACAGGGAGGCGCTGCCGATCCGCGCCGACGCGCGGGTGCTTGCCACCACACTGAAGGCGGGCGAGAGCGCGCAATACAAGCCGCACAAGACGCGCCGCCTTTATCTGGTGCCGGCGGCCGGCAAGGTCGAAATCAACGGCGTTCGCGTCAATGCGCGCGATGGCGTCGCGATCCGCGACGAGACAGACCTCAAGGTCACGGCGCTGGAAGATTCCGAGCTGGTGCTGGTCGACGCGGCGTAACCGTCCGAACGGCAACAACACCCGCTCAAACTTCAATGCCGGGGCGAAGCGCCAACGGGTCCGCGGAAAGCGAAGACCCGATGACAGGCTCCGCGCGTCCCCTTTCCGGGTCAAGCCCGGCGATGACACTGCCTCAACAAATCAAACCGGAGATCAATCATGACCAAAGTTCTCGTTCTCTATTACTCGGCCTATGGCCACATCGAGGCCATGGCGAACGCTATTGCCCGAGGCGCCCGCGAAGCCGGCGCGACTGTCGATATCAAGCGCGTGCCCGAACTGGTGCCGCCCGAGGTCGCGAAGGCATCGCATTACAAGGTCGATCAGACGGCCCCCGTGGCGAGGGTCGAAGACCTCGCGAATTACGATGCCATCATCGTCGGCACCGGCACGCGCTTTGGCCGCATGTCGTCGCAGATGGCGAATTTCCACGATCAGGCGGGCGGGCTCTGGATGAAGGGCGCGCTGCACGGCAAGGTCGGCGGCGCCTTCACCGCGACCGCGACCCAGCACGGTGGCCAGGAAGTCACGCTGTTCTCCATCATCACCAACCTGCTGCATTTCGGTATGACCATCGTCGGCCTAAATTACGGCTTCCAGGGTCAAATGAAGCTCGAGGAAGTTACCGGCGGCGCACCCTATGGCGCGACCACGATCACCGGCGGCAACGGCAGCCGCCAGCCATCCGAAAACGAACTCGCGGGCGCCCGATACCAGGGCCGTGCGATCGCGGAGACCGCCAGGAAGCTGCACGGTTGAACGAGCGGGGCGGCATTTCGCTTTTTGCAATGCCGCCCATCCTGGCTGCGGCGATCAGGTGCAGGTCGTTGCGCGACCTTGGTCGCGCTGAAACCCGTTCCCCTTGTCGCGGAACGGCATGGATGCGTGGCATGCACGATTTTGTGATGCCCCGACCGTCGGTCTGGTAGGCAAAGCCTTCGGGAACCAGACGTTGGTGGTAAAGTTGGGGACACGCCGCCCCTCCGCCTCCCTTCATTCCAAATTCAAGTCCATGGTCGGAGCTGCGGTGAGGCCGCGTTAGTCTTTATCGTGCCTTAGGATGCGGATGGCAGCGCAACGGTGACGCATGAGCAACACACTCCCCTGGCCGGAATTGCCCACCGCCGCCTGGCACGAGACTTACGCCACACTGCATCTGTGGACCCAGATCGTCGGCAAGATTCGATTGGCGCGTTCGCCGTGGCTGAACCACTCCTGGCATGTCGCGCTTTACGTCACAACCTACGGCCTGACGACCTCGCCGATTCCCGATGGCGGGCACGCATTTCAGATCGACTTCGACTTCATCCATCATCATTTGCGGATTTCAACCGGTGGCGGCGCCACGCGGCGGTTGGCGCTTGCCGGTCATTCGGTCGCGAGTTTCTACACCGCCGTGATGACGGCACTTGCCGAGCTCGACATCCACATCGTCATCGATGACATGCCGAACGAGTTGCCGAACCCGGTCCGATTTTCGGACGACGAGCTGCACGCAGCCTATGATCCGGGCGCCGTACAACGCTTTCTGCAAATCCTTACCAGCGCCGACCGCGTGCTCAAGCAATTCCGCACCGGTTTCCTCGGCAAGGCAAGCCCGGTACATTTTTTCTGGGGCAGCTTCGACCTCGCCGTCACGCGCTTTTCGGGCCGCCGCGCGCCGCGCCATCCCGGCGGCGTACCGCATCTCGCCGATGCGGTTGCTTGCGAGGCGTATTCACACGAGGTGAGCAGCGCAGGCTTCTGGCCGGGCTCAGGCGCGATCGACTACCCCGCGTTCTATTCCTATGCCTATCCCGAACCGGCCGGATTCCGATCTACCCGGGTGCGCCCCGATGCGGCCTTCTTCAGCGAGCCGCTCGGCGAATTCATCTTGCCCTATGACGCGGTCCGCACCGCACCCCGGCCAGACCAGGCGCTGCTCGAATTCCTGCAAAGCACTTATGAGGCTGCAGCCGATGCCGCGAAATGGGACCGGGATGCGCTGGAATGCACACCCGGTAAACCCGGCGTGGTGCGGACGATTTAACTTCCTGTCAGGCAGCCGACCCCGCGCGCCGCGCTGGATGCAGGACGTGGGCCTGGAATGGGCCTGGGCGAATCTGGCTCGAGCCGCGCCGGCTGTTCTGGCGCTATCTGACCACCAACCCCCGCGCGTTTTATTTGCTGCTAAATAGCAGCCGGAGTTCGAGGCCCGATCGGACGCGGCGCAAAAGGCGCCGCTAGTGGCAGCGCGCGGTGCGATAGGCGCACCTTGTGTCCCCTCTCCTTCTGCTTTTTCCTGATGCGCGATCTGGCGCGTCACGCATGCGCGTCCGCCCCTTGCACCGCCGGAGCGAGAGCGGCTAGCATCAAACGATCGAGCAGAGAAACACGCGGGGACAACGTCCAATTCGCGGAATTCGAGGGAGGAAATCATGCAATTTGCACACCGGTCTTGGCGATATCTGCTGATGCCGCTATCGCTTGCCGGCATGTTGAGCATCGGCTCGGCCGCGGAACTCAACCCGGCCGCGGTGATCTACAAACTTCCGGATCAGATCCCGTGGAGCGCGGTCGATGCCCGCGGCGCGCAAAATGCCGTCGTTGTCGGCGATCCGAGCAAGCCGGGCTTTTACATGGTCTACACCAAATGGACCAAGGGCAATCATTTCAGCCGGCCCCACTTCCACCCCAACGACCGTTACATTGTCGTGCTGCAGGGAACTTGGTGGGTAGGTTCGGGACCGAAATTCGATCCGGCCGCCACCACGCCGATGCCTGCGGGAAGTTTCGTCACCCATTTCGGCAAACAAGTTCACTGGGACGGCGCCAAGGATGAGGATGCCGTGCTCTTGATCATGGGCGAAGGCCCGGCGACCGCGACTGCGGCGGAGGAGAAATAACCCGACGACGCCCGCCTATTCCACCAGCAAGAAGCGGCCGAGGGCTCATCGCGGGCCGATCGTCTTTCGCCCGGAGTAAACCGTTGGAGAATTGGATGCATCAGGCTTCAGACGTGCAATTCGAGCGCGCCATCAGCGAATACGTCCGTTGGCGCGCGGTGACCGAGCAAACAAGATCGCCGGCGCCGGCGTGGTGGTGGGGCACCGCGCTTGAACTGCGCGACGTGTGGCAGCCGATGCCTCGCGCGTGGTGCGCAAGTCTCGAATTGCCTGACGGGGCGACCTATGCCGACGCGGCGAAGGTCTTTCTCGAATGCCTCGCCGACCAGACGACGCTGCCGTGGCCCAGCGGGTTTCCAGACCACGTAGCGGTCTCGGCGGCATGAGAGGATGGCGCGTGCGCTGGCTCAAGTTTACCGCGAACAATCAGACATCCTGGGGCATCGTCGACGGCGACCGCGCGATCGCGGTCAACGGCGATCCCCTCGGCGACTGGCAGCGCACGACGCGCACATATCCCTTGGCCGATGTGAAGATCGAACTGCCGCTGGTGCCGCGCACGTTTTACTGCGTCGGCCTGAATTACGTGAAGCATCTCAAGGAGGCCGCCGACAAACGCGGCGAGATACCCAACATTCCGACGCGGCCCGAGATCGGCTATCGCGCGCAGAACGCGCTGATCGCCCACGACGAAGACGTGATTATTCCCGCGACCGCGACCGACAAGATTCACTACGAGGGCGAACTGGTCGTCGTGATCGGCAAGAAGGTAAAGCACCTCCACGCGCACGAGGCGATGTCCTGCATATTCGGCTACACCATCGGCAACGATGTCAGCGAGCGCACCTGGCAAAAGGCCGACCGTGGACTGTGGCGATCCAAGAATGCCGACACCTTCAAGCCGATGGGACCATGGATCGAGACCTCGGTCGATCTCGACAAGATCGAAACCATCGTGAGGCTGAACGGCAAGGAGAGCAACCGCTTCCGCACCAATGACATGATCTTCGGCATCAAGGAATTCATCGTCGAAATGACGAAATATTTCACGCTGTGGCCGGGCGATGTGATTTGGATGGGAACCGACGGCACATCGCCGGATATCAAAGCCGGCGATGTGGTCGAGATCGAGATCGCCGGGATTGGCACATTGCGTAATAGATTCGTTGCAGAAGCTGCATCGGGGAAGACGGCATGAGCCGCCACTCGACCGCGCATCATTTCCTGCAAGGCCTGGTCGATCTCGGCGTGGAGTACACCTTCGCCAATCTCGGCACCGATCACGTGTCGCTGATCGAGGCGTTGGCCCAGTGGGACCGCGAAGGGCGCAAGCACCCCGAGATGATCCTGTGCCCGCACGAGGTCGTCGCCGTGCACATGGCGGCTGGCTATGCGCTGGCGACCGGGCGGGCGCAGGCGGTGTTGGTGCATGTCGATGCCGGCACCGCGAATGCATGCATGGCGATCCAGAACCTGTTTCGCTACCGCCTGCCCGTCATGCTGTTTGCCGGCCGCGCGCCCTACACGCTGCACGGCGAGCTGCCGGGATCGCGCGACACCTACGTGCATTTCGTGCAAGACCCGTTCGATATCGCCAGCATCGTCAGGCCCTATGTCAAATGGGAATATTCCTTGCCGTCAGGCATCGTGGTGAAGGAGGCGCTGGCGCGCGCCAGCGCCTTCGCACATAGCAACCCGCCGGGCCCGGTCTATATGATGCTGCCGCGGGAAACGCTGGCGGAGGAATGGGACGATTCCGACATGCCGGCCTATCCGCCGGCGCGATACGGTAACGTGCAGGCCGGCGGCATCGAGCCCGCGAGGGTTGACGCGATCGCGCAGGCCCTGATGGCGGCGGAAAACCCGATTGCCCTGACGGCCTATCTCGGCCGCAAGCCGCAAGCCGTCACGGTGCTGGAAAAGCTGGCCGAAAGCTGCGGTATTCGCGTTGTGGAGTTCAACTCGATCGACCTCAACATTTCGCAAGCCTCGCGATGTTTTGCCGGCTTCGATCCCATGCCCTTGCTCGAATACGCCGATCTTGGTCTGTTGCTTGACTCAGACGTTCCCTTCATTCCGCAATATGCCAAGCGGGCCGTCGCGCTCAAATGGATACAGATCGACATCGATCCCCTCAAGTCGGATTTTCCGATGTGGGGATTTCCGACCGACATGCGAATCCAGGGCGATTGCGCGACCGTACTGCGGCAAGTGCTCGAGGCGGTGGAAGCGCGAGCCGACGACGCATGGCGCCGGCGCGTCGTCGAGCGCATGGCAAGCTGGAGCGACGCCCGCGATGCGGCGGCCAAGCGGCGGGCGGCCGCTGGCGCGAGCAAGGGTGTTTCCGGCGCGCTCAATCCGGCGTTTCTGTTCGCGACGCTCGACGAAAAACTTTCGCAGGATGATATCGTTGTGAACGAGGCAATCCGCAACGCGCCTTTCCTGCAGGAACACATCCGGCGCACCAGACCCGGCAGTTATGTCGGGCTCGCCGGCGGCGGCCTCGGCTTTTCCGGCGGCATGGCGCTGGGGCTGAAACTGGCGCAACCCGATCGCCGCATCGTGCAGGTGATCGGCGACGGCGGATTTCATTTCTCCTCGCCCGACAGCGTCTACGCGGTGGCGCAGCAGTACCGGATTCCGATCCTGACGGTCGTGGTGGACAATGGCGGATGGCAGGCGGTGAAATCGGCGGTGCAGCGGGTTTACCCCAAGGGTGTGGCCGCCGAAACCGATCAGTTTCAATCGCGGCTGACGTCGGACCGCCAAGGCGAGCGGCGGGACTTTTCCGCCGTTGCGCAAGCCTTCGGGGCGCATGGCGAATGCGTCACCGAGCCGGATGAACTCGCACCCGCCATCGACCGCTGCCTGGCGGCGCTGGACGATGGCCGTGCCGCCGTGCTCCATGTTCACGTCACGCGGCTTTGAGACAAAATGTTCGCCGTTAGCCCGCAGGCAAGGTCCGCAAAACTTTCGGGAACATACTCCCTGATCGGCAGATGTCTCGGACTGATGATGTTCACGGCGGCTTCGGCCGGATACGCTTTCGCCCAGGAAGATGCATCGAAATATCCGACACGCGCAATTCATATCGTGGTCGGCTTTGCGGCCGGCGGCGGCAACGACATCATCGCGCGGATCTTCGGGCAAAAATTATCCGAGAACCTTGGGCAGCCGGTCATCATCGAAAACAGGCCGGGCGGCGGCGCGATCGTCGCGACCGAACACGTCGCCAAGTCGGCGCCCGACGGCTATACGCTTCTCGTCAGCGCCAGCGGCATGGCCATCAATCCCGCCGTCTACGCCAGGCTGCCTTACGATCCGATCCGCGATTTCGTTGCGGTTTCCGAACTTGCTTCGTTTCCGCTGATTCTGATCGTCAATGCGGCCTCCCCTATCAAATCCGTCGCCGAACTCGTCGCCTATGCAAAGGCCAATCCGGACAAGACGAACTACGCGAGCTCATCAGCCTCATTCCAGCTCGTGACCGAGCTGTTCAAGCAGAAGACCGGGGCACCGATGCAGGTCGTTCCCTACAAAAGCGCAACCGAGTCGGTCACGGCGGTCACCTCCGGTCAGGTGACCATGACGATTGCCGACGCCGGCCCGGTATTGAGCCAGGTGCAGGGCGGTCATTTGCGCGCGCTTGCGGTTGCGGCGCCGGCACGGACTGAGGATTTTCCAGATGTTCCGACCATGAACGAGGCCGGCGCCGATGTCGATGCGGTGCTCTGGACCGGGCTCTTCGCACCCAAGGCAACGCCACCCGCTATCGTGAAAAAACTTGAGAGCGAATTGATGCGGATCGCCAGGCTACCTGACGTCATCGCCCGTCTGAAGCCGCTCGGCGTCGTATCGGTAGGCAATTCGTCGGAGGAATTCGCGAAGGTGCTGGCATCCGATATCGCGCGGTGGAGCGACGTGGCGAAAGCCGGCCATATCAGGATCGACCAGTAGCTAGGCGATCAACCCAAACAGTGGCGTTGTAGGCGGATCGCAGCGACGCCGCGGACGATACCCCGCCGCGGCGTCAAATAGCCTCAGACGAACGAGTCCCGGCGCAGTCTGGCGCGCCGGGACAGCGACGCGCTTTTATTTTACGAGATCGGCGCCAACCTTGCAGATCAAGGCATCCTGATCGCCGGTACCGCCGCTGCAGCCGATGCCACCGATGAGCTTGCCGTTCTCGACCAGCGGGAATCCGCCGGGGCTTGCGACCAACGTGGGATCGAGCGTTGCGACATAGTGGTGGCCGCCTTCAAAGGCATTGTAGAACAGGCGGGATTCGCGACGGAAGCGCGCCGCCGTGCGAGCTTTGTTGATTGAAATCGTCACCGACGCAATTTGCGCCCCTTCCATGCGCTCGAACTGGACCAGCTCGCCGTTGGTATCGACGATGGCGATGTTCATCTTCCAGTTCCGCTTTTTGGCCTCGGCGTCAGCCGCAGCCATCAACTTGCTGGCCTGCTCAAGCCCGATCGAGGTGCCGTAGGGAATGTCGAAGGGCATCTTGTCGGGCGTTCCACCGGCCGACGGAGGCGCCGGAGGCGTGGCCGGCGTCTGCGCCTGTGCGAGGGCCAGCGAACCCACCGCTGCAACGGCGCAAGCCGCCAATGTCATCGAAATAATCGGACGCATAATACTCTCCCAGTTGTGTTTGTCTTCAAAGGTAGTGCGCTAAAGTCGACGCCGCGTCACATCGGCGGCGTCAACCCGTCCTTGCCGTAGGTGACGCGCGGGGTTTGCACCGTGCCATCAGCCTGCTTCTTTCCGGCGCCGACAAAGATCTTGATGCCCGGCTTGAGATCGCTCTTGTCGCCCTTGATGTAAGTGACGACCGTGGTTTCCGGGGTGACCAAGACCTTCTTTTCGCCGTCCTTGTATTTGACAGACAACACCGGTCCTTCGACACCGGCAACGGTCTGCTCGACGTTGGCGTTGGTCATCTTGGTATTGGGCTTGAGGTCCCAGTCGTAATGGCCTTCGCCGGTGCCGCGCATCGATTCCGGGAAGATGTGGACCTCGATGGCCTTCTGGCTGCCGTCGGGTTGCGTCGTTCCGGTCGCGCCGACGAACATGCCGGGCTTGATGTCGGCCATGGTGGACTTCACGATCGCCACATACAGGCCGGGGTCGCTTACCGTCACCTTGTACTCCGCGCCGTCACGGTTCTTGACCACGTAAGCCGCGCCGTCGACTTTTTCGATGGTGCCGCGGATGCGGACCGTATCCTGTGCCGACGCTGGCAAGGCGAAGCAGATCAAAGCAAAACTCGCAGCAGCGAGCGTGCGCTGGAGCGTACTGGACATTGTGATCCTCCATTGTTTTCGAATTGCCGGCTGGCAGGTTGATACCGGGCCGAAGGCCGTCCCGCCAAGTGCCTGAAAGGCGCCTTTTCTGCAACCCCGCTATCCCTCCAATATTCCGCCGCACTGCAACAGAGTGTCATCCAGCCGTCATCCCGATCATCTTACTCGACCTTGATCCCGGCGTCCTGGATCACGCGGCGCCAGCGTTGCTCCTCGCCGCGGACATAGCGGTCGAGCTCCTCGGGAGGACGCGCAATCATCGCCAGACCTTCATTCGCGCCAAGCCTTTTGAACGCCTCTGACTTCACCGCAAGGGCCGCCGATTTATTGAGCCGGTCGATGATGCCGGCCGGCGTCCCGGCAGGCGCGAACAGGCCGTACCAGCTCTCGGCGGCATAGCCGGGAACACCTGCTTCTGCCACCGTCGGCAGTTGCGGAAAGGCGGGCGAACGCTCCGCCGATGTCACCGCGATCGCGCGCAATCGCCCGCTTTCGACCAGCGCGGCCGCGCTCGCCACCGTCGTAAACATCACCTGGATCTGGCCGCCGATCAGGTCGGTGATCGCCGGCGCCGCGCCCTTGTAGGGCACGGCCGTCAGATTGACCTTGGCGAGATCCTTGAACAGTTCGCCCGCCAGATGGGCCGAGGTGCCGACGCCAAACGTCCCATAGGACAATTTGTCCGGATCGACCTTCGCCGCCGCGATCAGGTCCGCAATCGATAGAATAGTAGATTTGGGATTGACCACGACGATATTGAAGGAACGCGCGATCATGGCCACGGGTGCGAAATCCCTGTGCGGATCGTACGGCAAGTTCGCGCTGAGGCTGGAATTGACCGCGTGCGAGAACGTCCCCATCAACAGCGTGTAGCCGTCCGGCGCGCTGACGGCGACCGCCTGGGTTCCGATGATGGTCCCTGCGCCGGGCTTGTTCTCGATAACAATCGAGACGCCGAGATCCTTCGCCATCTCCTGCGCGAGCGTGCGCGCAATCACGTCGGTGCCGCCGCCCGGCGCAAAGGGAACGACGATCCTGATGGCCCTTTCCGGGTAAATGGCCCTGGCATCGCTGATCGAGAAAGCGGCGACCACGAGAGCTGCAAGCACCGACAACAGCGGCGATTTCGTCTTGCCTTCAACGAGCATGAGCGTTCGCACCAGACGGTTCCCAGCATAGCTTAGCAGATTGCGCGCACGCCACTGCCCGGCTGCCGATTCACACCGCGGTAGCGCGGGCGAAATCGATGTAGATTTCGCGAAGGCGCGTGGCCATCGGCCCGGGCTTGCCGTTGGCAACCGTCTTGCCATCGATGCGCACCACCGGCTGCACGAACAGGGACGCGCTGGTGATAAAGGCTTCTTTTGACGCGAGGGCCTCGTCAACGGTGAACGCCCGCTCCTCGACACGCAACTGACGCTCCTCGGCAAGCGCGACCACCGCCTTGCGCGTGCAACCCGGCAGAATCGCGGTCGAGTTCCGACGTGTGACCAGTACGTCGTCCTGGGTCAGGATGAATGCCGACGACGATCCGCCTTCGGTCACCTTGCCGTCCTCGATCATCCAGGCTTCGCCGGCGCCGGCCTCCGCCGCCGCCTGCTTGGCGAGCACCTGCGCCAGCAACCCGATGCTCTTGATGTCGCGCCGCGCCCAACGAATGTCGGGCATCGTGATGACGCCAATGCCGGTCTTGGCCGCCGGCGCGTTGACGATGTCCTTGACCGAGGTGAACATCACAAGGGTCGGTTTCACATTGTCCTTCGGAAACGCAAAGTCCCGCCCGACGTCGGCGCCGCGCGTCACCTCCATATAGACCAGGCCGCTTTCGAGCTGATTGCGCGCGATCAGCTCGCGCTGGATTTCCACGATGCGCGGGAGCGGCTCCGGCAGCGCAAGCGCGATCTCGCCGACCGAGCGTTCCAACCGGGCGAGATGCGAGGCGTTGTCGACCAGTTTGCCGTCGAGGACGGCCGAAACCTCGTAGATGCCGTCGGCGAACAAAAAGCCGCGGTCCAGGACGGAGACTTGGGCCTCCTTAAGCGGCACGAACGCACCATTGACGTAGGCGATCTGATCCAAAACGGATTCTCCTCTTCGTCGGCGAAGCGACTGACAGCACAATATACGCAAACTGCTCAGGTTTGATCGACGAAATTAGGAGCAGCCAGCGCGAATTTGCATGCCTTCGTCATTGCGAGGAGCACGGCGACGAAGCAATCCATCTTTCAACGCGGTTAAATGGATTGCTTCGCTGCGCTCGCAATGACGGTGACCGCTAATGCGACAATATCTTCGACAAAAACTTCTGCGCGCGGTCGCTGCGGGGCTTGCCGAAGAAATCGTCCTTCAGCGCGTCCTCGACGATTTCACCCTTGTCCATGAAAATAACCCGATGCGCGACCTTGCTGGCGAAACCCATTTCGTGGGTGACGACCATCATGGTCATGCCCTCGCGCGCCAAGTCCACCATCACGTCAAGCACCTCGCTGATCATTTCGGGATCGAGCGCCGAAGTAGGCTCGTCGAACAGCATGGCGATCGGGTCCATCGCCAGCGCACGCGCAATCGCGACGCGCTGCTGCTGGCCGCCGGATAGTTCCGCCGGATATTTTTGCGCCTGCTCTTTGAGGCCGACGCGGTCAAGCAGTTTCGAACCCTTCGCGACCGCCTCGTCACGCGATCGACCAAGGACCTTTTCCTGCGCCAGGCAAAGATTCTGGAGTATCCGCAGGTGCGGAAAGAGCTCGAAATGCTGAAACACCATGCCGACGCGGGCGCGCAGTTTCGGCAAGTCGGTTCGGGGATCGTTGACCCCGATGCCGTCGACGATGATCTCGCCGCTCTGGAACGGCTCCAGCGCGTTGACGCATTTGATCAGCGTCGATTTTCCCGATCCCGACGGGCCGCACACCACCACCACCTCGCCCTTGGCGACGCTGGTCGTGCAATCCTTCAGCGCCTGAAAGCTAGGCCCGTACCATTTGTCGACGTGGCTGATCTCGATCATGATGGGCTCGCGGCTTGCAGCGGCGAAGACGTGCTCCCTCTCCCATCGGGAGAGGGTCGGGGTGAGGGGTTACGATCTAACGATGTACCGTAACCCCTCACCCGGATCGCAAGAGCGATCCGACCTCTCCCGATGGGAGAGGTGGTCGGATTGTTATGCTCCGGTTTTAAATTCATGGACCTATCCTAGTGGACGAAGGCGATGCGCGCCTGGAGGCGCCTGACGCCGAATGAGGCAACACAGGAAATCAGGAAATAAACGACGGCGGCGAACAGATACATCTCGACCAGCCGCCCATCGCGCTGTGCGACCTTGCTGGCTGCGCCAAGAAAATCCGTAATCGACAGCACATAGACCAGCGAGGTGTCCTGAAACAGCACGATGGTCTGCGTCAGCAGCACCGGAAGCATGTTACGGAAGGCCTGCGGCAGCACGACGTAACGCATGGTCTGTCCATACGTCAGGCCGAGCGCCTGTGCGGCCGCAGGTTGCCCCTTCGAGATCGACTGAATGCCGGCGCGCATGATCTCCGAGAAATAGGCTGCCTCGAAGATGGTGAAGGTGATGAGCGAGGACGCAAAGGCGCCGACACGAATCGGCCGCGAGGCCCCGGTCAACCACTGCCCGATATAGGGCACGAGGAAATAGAACCAGAAGATCACCAGCACCAGCGGTAGCGAGCGCATCAGGTCGACATAGAGGCCGGCGATGCGCGAGAGCAGCCAGACGCCCGACAACCGCATCAGCGCGATCAGCGTTCCGAAGATGATTCCGCCGAACGTCGCCAGACCCGTCAGCGTCAGCGTGAACGTCATGCCGTCGAAAAACAGATAACCGATCGAGCGGCGGATGACGTCGAAGTCGAAATTGGCAAACATGTGCTATTTCCCCGAGATGTAGCCGGGGATTGCGACGCCGCGCTCGACGAAGCGCATGGCGATGACGACGACGATATTGACCATCAGATACAGCAGCGTCGCGGCAGTGAAGGCTTCGAAAACCTGAAAGGAAAACTCCTGCATCGCGCGTGCCTCGGCCGTCAGTTCGACCAGTCCGATGGTGATCGCCACCGAGGTATTCTTGATCGTCGAGAGAAATTCCGAAGTCAGCGGCGGCAGGATGATGCGGAACGCCATCGGCAGCAGCACGTAGCGATAGGTTTGCGCGGTCGTCAATCCGAGCGCGGTCGCGGCGAGTTTCTGTCCGCGCGGCAGCGCGCCGATGCCGGAACGTGTTTGTTCGGCGACACGGGCTGACATGAATAATCCGATTCCGATCGCCGCGGTATAAAACGGCCCATTGGACATTTGCTTCAGCCAAAGGCCCCAGGAATGCGGCACCAGTTCCGGCAAGACGAAGAACCATAGGAACAACTGCACCAACAGCGGCATGTTGCGGAAGAATTCGACATAGGCAAAGCCGAACCCGGACGCGGCCTTCGACGGCAGCGTGCGCAGCACGCCGATCACGGCCCCGGTCAGGAGCGCGATGATCCAGGCGCAAATCGCAGTCTCGATCGTCAGCACGAGTCCGGACAGCAACATATCGAGATAGTCGCCGGTCCCGTTCGGGGCCGGCTCCCAGAAAACGCGCCAGTTCCAGTGATAATTCACGACGCAAGCCCCCACGCCGCTGAGGATGGACCGGGCGTTTGCGCCGCTCGCTCAAACAATGTCCGCGCCATCGGTTGGGTCCACAAGCCTCACATTGTCTTGTAGGAGTCAGGATCGGGCGAATCGGTGGGCTTGGCAAACGCCTTCTTCAGCTCTGCCCCGATCGGCACATTGAGATTCAGGCCCTTCGGTGGAATCTTCTGCATGAACCATTTGTCGTAGAGTTTTTGGCCTTCCGCGCTTTGATAGAGCGCGGCGGTGGCTTGGTCCGCCACTTTCTTGAAGGCCGGATCGTCCTTGCGCAGCATGATGCCGTAGGGCTCCGGCTTCGAAAAGGCGTCGGCGGAAATGAGGTAGGCGCCGGGGTCTTTCGAGCCGGCGGCAAAACTCGCAAGCAGGATGTCGTCCAATACAGCCGCGACTGCACGGTCGGTTTCGACCATCAGGAAGGATTCGGCATGCTCCTTGGCCGGGATGATATTGATGCCAAGGTTGCGCGCGGCGTTGGCTTCGGTGAGTTGCTTGATGTTGGTGGTGCCTGAAGTGGAAGCAACCGATTTACCCTTGAGGTCCTCGATCGAATTGAGCTTGCTCGACCTCTTCGAGATGAAGCGGGTCGCAGTCAGGAAATGGGTGTTGGTGAAGGCCACCTGCTTCAGCCGGTCGGGATTGTTGGTGGTCGACCCGCATTCGAGGTCGATGGTGCCGTTGGCGAGCAAGGGAATGCGGGTCGATGAGGTCACCGGGTTGAATTCGACCGTGAGCTTGTCGAGCTTGAGTTCCTTTTTCACCGCGTCCACGATCTTGAGACAGATGTCGATCGCAAAGCCGATCGGCTTCTGATTGTCGTCCAGATAGGAAAACGGGATGGACGAGTCACGGTAGCCGATGTTGATGACGCCGGTGTCCTTGATCTTTTTGAGCGTCCCCGTCAGCTCCTCGGCGTCGGCCTGCGCGGCACAAAAAGCGGCGGCGAGCGCCAAGCCCATAATACGCAGACGTTTCATTCGCACTCCCCCGGCTTCGGTAACTTCAGCCATGCTTGCATAATTCGATCCGGAATAGAATGTAACCTTCGGCGACCCATTTCGCCCCGAGGCTCTTGCGAGCCCCCTCATGACGGGTCATTCATGCAAGGACCGGGCCGCGGCATGAACCGATAAATCCTACATCGCCTTATAGGAATCGGGATCGGGGGAATCGGACGGCCGGGCGAACTCATGCTTCAGCTCCGCGCTGATCGGCACGTTGAGATTCAAACCCTTCGGCGGGATTTTCTGCATGAACCATTTGTCGTAGAGCCTTTGGCCTTCCCCGCTCTGGTAGAGCGCGGCGGTGGCCTCATCAACCACCTTCTTGAAAGCCGGATCGTCCTTGCGCAGCATAATGCCGCAAGGCTCGGCCTTCGAAAAAGCGTCGGTGGAAATGACGTAGGCGTCCGGCTCCTTCGATCCGGTGACGAAGGCGGCAAGCAGTATGTCGTCCATCACGAATGCCACCGCCCTATCGGTCTCGACCATCAGGAAGGCCTCGGCGTGATCCTTGGCCGGGAGGATGTTGATACCGAGGTTGCGGGCGGCATTGGTTTCGGTGAGCTGCTTGATGTTGGTGGTACCGGAGGTCGCGACCACCGACTTGCCCCTGAGATCATCGATCGAGTTGAGTTGGCTTGATTTCTTCGAGACGAAGCGGGTTGCCGTCAGAAAATGGGTGTGGGCGAAAGCGACTTGCCTCAGCCGTTCGGGGTTGTTGGTAGTCGATCCGCACTCGAGATCGATGGTGCCGTTGGCGAGTAACGGGATGCGGGTCGACGACGTCACCGGCTCGAATTCGATCGTGATCCTGCCGAGCTTGAGTTCCTTCTTGACGGCATCCACGATCCCATAACAAATGTCCATCGCATAGCCGATCGGCTTCTGCTTGTCGTCGAGATACGAAAACGGGATCGACGAGTCGCGATAGCCGAGCGTGATGACGCCGGTTTCCTTGACTTTCTTCAAAGTCCCTGCGAGTTCGGCGGCATTGGCCTGCACCGAGCAAAACGCTGCGGTGAGCACCAAGCTCATCGTGCGCAGACGTTTCATTCCAACTCCCCTCACTTGAACGATCGTGTCAATGCTTGCACGGTTCGAGCCGATTAGAGCGCAGCTCACGGCGGCAGACAGGCCGGAGTTGTGCAAGACTCCGGCCGTTGCCTGCGGTGCCAGAACCTACATCGTCTTGTACGAATCCGGATCGGGGGAATCGGACGGCTTGGCGAATTCGTGCTTCAACTCTGCGCCCATCGGCACGTTCAGATTCAACCCCTTGGGCGGAATTTTCTGCATGAACCATTTGTCGTAGATCTTCGCGCCTTCCCCGCTCTGGTAGAGCGCAGCGGTTGCAGCATCGACCACCTTCTTGAAGGTAACGTCGTCCTTGCGCACCATGATGCCGTAGGGCTCGGGCTTGGAGAATGCATCCGTTGAGATGACATAAGCGCCGGGCTCCTTTGAGCCGGCCACCAGGCTCGCCAGCAGAATGTCGTCCATCACGAACGCCACTGCCCGGTCGGTCTCGACCATCAGGAATGCTTCGGCATGATCCTTTGCCGCGATGATGTTGATGCCGAGATTGCGGGCGGAATTGGCTTCATTGAGTTGTTTGATGTTGGTGGTGCCGGAGGTCGAGACCACCGACTTGCCCTTGAGATCGTCGATTGAATTGATGTGGCTGGCCTTCTTCGAGACGAAGCGGCTCGCGGTCAGGAAGTGCGTATTGGTGAACCAGACCTGCTTCTGGCGTTCGGCGTTATTGGTGGTCGAGCCGCATTCGAGGTCGACGGTGCCGTTGGCCATCAACGGAATGCGGGTCGCCGAGGTGACGGGGTTGAGCTTGACCTCAAGCTTGTCGAGCTTGAGCTCCTTCTTCACGGCCTCGACGACCTTGTAGCAAATGTCCATGGCGTAGCCGATCGGCTTCTGACTGTCGTCAAGGTAGGAAAACGGAATCGACGAGTCGCGATAGCCGAGCGTGATTGCGCCGGTCTCCTTGATGTTCTTCAACGTTCCCGTGAGTTCATCGGCATTCGCCTGGCCCGCGCAGAACGCCAGAGCGAGCGCATAGCCAAGAATACGCGTGCGTTTCATAAAAATACTCCTTTTTTGACGGACGTGGTTTGCTCGAGAATTTGGTTCAGAACCTGCGCGAAGCGTTGGCAAGATTGTTCGACCGGATGCATCCATCTTATGGTCCGAACGGCCGGCCATCGCAAGACGCCTTTAGCCACGCCAGTGCGCCACTCCGTCACGCCCGGTTCGAGGTGGCGGAAATGGCTCCAACGGTCAATCAGGGTGGCCACGCGCAAGATACAAAGCAATTTCGGTTAACGCCCCGCCACGCGATCCCCGACAGCTACTGTTGCAATTTTGACGTGAGACGGTTGACGGGCCCGATATTTTATGCCATTTCTGAAAAAACAGAAATATCGGAAATATATGAATCTGTCGCCGGTCACCGAAAAGTTCGTATTGCACTGGGGTGAAATGGGAACGCGCTGGGGCGTAAGCCGCACCGTGGCTCAAATTCATGCCCTTTTATATCTCTCGGAGCGCGCGCTCAATGCGGAGGAGATCTCCGAGACGCTTTCGGTTGCACGCTCCAACGTCAGTA
This sequence comes from Bradyrhizobium sp., assembly GCA_035308285.1. Taxonomy (GTDB): domain Bacteria; phylum Pseudomonadota; class Alphaproteobacteria; order Rhizobiales; family Xanthobacteraceae; genus Bradyrhizobium. Next base: position 25,052 of record DATGGY010000199.1, read on the forward strand.
CAAGTTTGAAAGAGCTGCAGGGCTGGGGTCTCGTCAAAATAACCCATGTAATGGGCGATCGCCGCGATCATTTCGTGGCGCTGCAGGACATCACCGACTTGTTCCGTGTCATCGTCGAGGAACGCAAGCGCCGGGAGATTGATCCGACCCTGGCGCTGCTGCGGGAGTGCGTGAATGAGGTCGATCCCAAAATCGAATCGTTTGCACGACGCAAGATCAAGACGACCCTGGATTTTCTGGAGATGCTGAACAAATGGCATGACGAAATGAAGGGCGTGCCCGTTCCTCTGCTGGTGACGCTTTTGCGCATGGGCGGCAAGGTGCAAAAGTTTTTGAGAAAGGCCGCCTGAACGGACTGCCTCTAACCCGGCAGGGCTCCAGTTATCGACGCGGAGACTTTATTCAGACAAGCGGGATCAGCTCAGACGGACGCGCGTCGTGAACACCGATGAGGAATACGATGAATGAACGTAACGCTCTCAGTCTGTCAGCGATCATGGCGTCCCAAGACGCCCGTCGCGGCGGCTTTTTATGGTTGAGTGCGGTATCGCTTCATCGCCTATTGCTCGTCATCCCCGCGCTGTGCGCGTTGGCTTATCCGTCGTTGTTGAGTTGGCTGTCCGCTGGCCTTGTCCTGGTGCACGGGTCGGACTCGCCGATCGGACCGATCGTTTGGGTCAGTCTCATCGGGTCGCTGACACTGGCGCTGGCGGTCATGCTGGTCAGCTTTGTATTTGGACTGACGCTCGGATCGCCGCATGTCGGGAGGCCCGGGGACTTTCGCGCCCGATGCGTTGCCCTTCTGGCGTTTGCCACACCCTCTCTCTATGTGGGGTTCGCAAACGTCGGAGGCGTGCTGCGTGCGCCTTCAGCAGTGCCAGTCGCATGGCTCATCTTTTGGACGCTGACGGCGATGATCGTCCTGCTGGGCTCGAGGTCGTCATCGGCAGCATCTGCCATATCGCCCGTCGGGCATCGCCGACTGGCCGTTGCCCATCGCGTTTCCGCTCTCGCAATCCTGCTGCTGTTCGTCGGGCCTCACATCGGGAATCATCTGGCCGGCTTCTGGAGCGGATCGGTACATACTGAAATCATGAACGCCGCGCGCCGCGTCTATCGCGACGATATTGTGCAGCCGATTTTACTGGCGTTGATCGGTTTTCAGATCCTGAGTGGCACCGTGCTGGTGCGGTGGAAGATGAGAATGCCGAGCGATATCTTCGGCACCGTGCAGACCATGTTCGGCGCATACCTCGGCGTTTATTTTCTCGCCCATATGACGGCGGTGTTTGCCGCGCGCTATGCAGGCACTGACACGAATTGGGCCTGGTTGACCCGCCCCAACGACAGCATGCTGGTTAGTCTTTCCAACCTCCGCCTGATTGCGCACTATTGGGTGGGACCGATCGCAATTGTCGCTCACGTTGCGTGCGGCCTGAGAGCGGTCTTGCTGCAACATAATGTTTCAACGGCGACGGCCAATCGCCTCGCGCTGGCCCTCATCACTATGGGCGTCGTTGCCTCCAGCCTCATCATAGCCGCGCTGCTCAACGTCCACATCGCCTGAGAATGCTCGGGGGCTATTTCAGGCTCGCTCTATCTCAAACCATCGGTGACCGAGATGACGAAACTAGAGCAAAACAAGGCGATCGCCCGCGACTACCTGAATGAAATCGTGAACAAGGGAAACCTCGCCGCATTCGACAGCTATTTCTCGGCCGATGTGCTGTTCAACGGCTCCAGGGATTTAAGACAGATTCTTGCCCGTGGGCAGACAATGCGCAGAGCGTTCTCCGGCTATCATCTGATTGTCAGGGATCAGGTCGCCGAAGGAGACAAGGTTGTGACCCGGGTGACTTTCCACGGGACACATACAGGTCCGTTCAACGGTATCGCTCCAACCGGAAAGCAGGTCGAATGGCCGGGTATGGCAATGGATCGAATGACCGACGGCAAGGTCGTCGAGATGTGGCACCTCCAGAACATGACGGCGCTGATGCAACAGATAGGCGGCGCGCCGCCGTCGACTTCAAAGACGTAGGACCGGTGCAGTTGCCCGCGCCGCCTTTTACAAGGCCCGCGGCATCTCGCCCAAGTCCCAGAACAGACCCGCCATGATGCCGAGCGCCTCCTCGGCGACCGACAGCAGAATATGCTCATCGGGCGCATGCTGCGAGCAGCCGGGATAAGAGTGCGGCACCCACATCGTCGGCAGCCCAAGGATGTCGGTAAACACATCGTTCGGCAGCGAGCCGCCGAAATTCGGCAACACCGCCGGCGCCTTCCCCGTCGTCGCGCGGATCGATTCAGCCGTCCAGTTGATCCAGGGGCTGTCGAAATCGGTGCGTGACGCAGCAAACCTCTGCGTCGCCTCAACTTCCACCATCGGAAAGCCGCGATCGTGCAAATGCGCCCCTATCACCTCGGCAATATTGTCGACCCTGGTGCCGACGACAAAGCGAAGCTGCAGGACGGCCGAAGCCTGTCCCGGAATGGCGTTGGCCGGCTGTTCGATATTGCCGGCAGAGAGCGCCAGCACTTCGAGCGTGTTCCACGCATAGAGCCGTTCGGCCGCCGACAAGCCTTCCTCGCCCCAGTTTTCAGCGAGCGCAGGCTCGTCCCCCATCGGCTCGATCTTCACGTCGGCAAGGCTCGCGCGAATCTGGTTGGAAAGTCGCGGCGGCTTTAACTGTTCCACCTGCAAACGTCCCTGGCCGTCGACAAGGCTCGCGATGGCGGCGGCGAGGATGGTCGCGGGATTGGCGAGGACGCCGCCCCAATTGCCGGAATGATGCGCGCCGTCTCGCAGGTTCACGCTCAGATGAATCCGTATGCCGCCGCGGCACCCGAGGAATAATGTGGGACGGTCCGCGGAAAGCCTCGGCCCATCGGATGCGAGAAGCAGATCGGCCTTTAACTCCTCACGATGTTGTTCGCAGACCTCTCGCAAGTCCGGCGACCCAATCTCCTCTCCGGTCTCGACCAGAAACTTGGCATTGAAGCCAAGCCGGCCGCCGCGCGCCTCGCGCACCGCCTTGAGCGCCGACATATTGATGCTGTGCTGCCCCTTGTTGTCGGCAGTGCCCCGGCCATAGACGCGATTGCCGGAAATCGTCGTCCGCCATGGATTGAGATTATCGCGCCACTTTCCGGCCATGCCGTCGACGACATCGCCGTGTCCATAGATGAGAACGGTGGGCGCCGATCCGCTCTCGCGGTATTCGGCCAAAAGATAAGGATTCTTTCCGGTCGGGGATTCGATCAACCTCGTCGAGAAATCGAGTTTCGAGAAGGCAGGCTGAAGGTCTTCGGCCAAGTAGGCGCGCAACGCGTCCCGCTTTTCGGGGTTCTGACTTTCCGTCTGGTAAGCGACCCTACGATCGAGTTCGGCGAGAAATTCGCCGGAATGAAGCATCTGGCGAGCCCGGGCGATGGCATCGGTTCTGGTCATGTCTTCTTTTCTTGTTTCGGTCGCTACGTTTGGATTTTCGCAGGTTAACGGGATACGCCGCCCGCTGGAAGCCTCAAGGATTTGCCTTTGCTAAAGCCTTCCGGAATGCAACAATTTGAAAAAACATCCCGGCATCCGACCGGGGCGGATTCAAGGGGAGAGCCTCATGAAAAACATTCTGCGTGCCTCGGCGGCTTGCGTCCTGTTTGCAGGTTCGGCGCTGGCCCTGACCGGGGAACGCATGCCGGAAATCCCGCTCGACAAGATGACGGCCGCGCAGCGTAGCATTGCCGATTCCATCATGTCGGGCCCGCGAAAACGGATGAGCGGCCCGTTCAACACGTGGCTGCGCAGCCCGGAGCTGGCCGATCGCCTGCAAAAAGTCGGCGAGTACGTCAGGTTCAATACCTCGCTCGATAAACGCATCAACGAGATGGCGATCCTGATGACCGCGCAAGCCTGGGGCTCGACCTATGAATGGTATGCGCACGCGCCGCTGGCGCTCAAGGCGGGCCTCGATCCCGCGATCATCGCCGCCATCGGGGAGGGGCGAAAACCCGACAACATGAGGGATGACGAGGCTATTGTGTGGGAGTTCACCACGCAGCTTCGGCGCGATCACGAGGTTGACGATGCGACCTATGCACGCGCGCTGGAAAAATTCGGCGAACAGGGCATCGTGGACCTCATCGCAGTGAACGGGTATTACGACGTGGTCTCGATGACGCTCAATGTCGCGCATGTGAAGCCGCCGGCGAATGCGCAATTGCCGTTCCAGCAGGCCGGCCGGTAGCCTGCGATTTTGTAATCGTCGCGCAGGGAACCATGCTCTGCGCAACAAAGCGTCGAAGGTCATCTGATTATGAAAAAAGAAATCCGGCTCAACGCCTTCGCGATGAACTGCGTCGCGCATCAATCGCCGGGGCTGTGGACCCATCCGCGCGACCGCACCGGCGGGTATAATCGGCTGCCCTACTGGATCGATCTCGCCAAGACGCTGGAACGCGGGCGGTTCGACGGATTGTTCCTGGCGGACGTGCTCGGCGTCTACGACGTATTCGGCGGCAGTCCGGACGCGGCGCTGCGCAACGCCGCGCAGACCCCCGCCAACGATCCGCTGCTGCTGATCCCGGCGATGGCCGCGGTCACCGACCATCTCGGCTTTGGGGTGACATCGAACTTGTCCTACGAGCCGCCCTACACGTTCGCGCGGCGGATGTCGACGCTCGACCATCTCACCGAGGGACGGGTCGGCTGGAACGTCGTGACCGGCTATCTCGACAGCGCCGCCAAGGGCGCCGGCAAGGACAAGCAGACCGCGCACGACGACCGCTATGACGTCGCCGATGAATATATGGAGGTAGTCTACAAGCTCTGGGAAGGAAGCTGGGAAGACGATGCGGCCTTGCGCGACCGCGCGCGCGGCATCTTCGCCAATCCTTCGAAGGTGCATCGCGTACGGCATCAGGGAAACAACTATCGCCTCGACGCAATTCACCTCTGCGAACCCTCGCCACAACGCACGCCCGTGCTCTATCAGGCCGGCACCTCGCCGCGCGGCCGCCAGTTCGCCGCGGCGCATGCCGAATGCGTCTTCATGTCGGGTCCATCGGCCAAGGTCATTGCCCCGCGCGTCGCCGGCATTCGCGAACTCGCCGCCAAGGGAGGGCGCAACCCGGCGGAGATCCTGATGTTCAGCATGTTCACCATGATTTTGGGCCGCACCGAAGCGCAGGCCAAGGCGAAATACGACGACTACCGCAGCCACATCAGCCCCGAAGGCGCGCTGACGTTGATGTCGGGGTGGACCGGTGTCGATTTCTCCACCTACGATCTTGACCAGCAGGTGCGCCATGTCGAGAACGACGCCGGCCGCACCGCGATGGACAACGTCACCCGCGCCGATCCGGACCGGGTCTGGACCGTACGCGAGGTCGCCCAGCATGTCGGCATCGGCGGCATTGGACCTGTCGTGGTCGGCACGCCGGATAAAGTCGCCGACGCGGTCGAGGCATGGTTCGACCAGACCGATGTCGATGGACTGAACGTTCCGTTTGCGATCTCGCCCGGCGATTTCGAGGACATCGCCGACATGCTGGTGCCAGAGCTTGTCCGGCGCGGGCGGTACGAGGCCGCGTACCGGCCGGGCACGTTGCGCGAAAAACTGTTCGGCGCCGGCCGCGCGCGGCTCGCAGCACCGCATCCGGCGGTGCGGTTTCGGCCGGGTGTTGCGGCGACGTAGCTTTCCATCGTCATTGCGAGGAGCGACACGACGAAGCAATCCACCTTTGTGCCGCTGGTGGGACATGGATTGCTTCGCGGAGCCCGTCATCGGGCGCGCATTCGCGTGACCCGTTGGCTCGCAATGAGGGGTTAGACCGAACCGTCAACCATCACCTCGATCAATTTCGTGCCGGGTCGCTTGAATGCCTCGCCAAGCGCGGACTTCAACTCGCTCGCCTCCGTGATCCTCATCGCCTCCACCCCGAGCGATTTTGCCATGCCGGCAAAGTCGACGGGCGGATCGGCGAAATCCATGCCGACGTAGTGGTCGTCGCCGTGAAAGGCGAGCAGCCTTTGCTTGATGATGCGATAGCCGCCATTGTTGGCGATCACCACCGACAGCGGCAGCTTGTGATGCGCCGCCGTCCACAGCGCCTGGATCGAATACATCGCGCTGCCGTCGCCGGAATAGCAAACCACCGGCCGGTCGGGATTGGCCATGCTGACGCCGACGGAAGCCGGCAGTCCCCAGCCGATGCCGCCCGAGGCGAGCGCGTGATAGCCATAGCGATCGCGATGCGGCCGCAGCGCGAGCGTCTGCCGCGAGGAGGTCAATCCCTCGTCGACGAGGATGGCGTTTTCAGGCATCGCCTCGACCAAGCTTAACGTCAGGTATTCCGGATCGATCGGCGAACGATCCCCAAGCTTGGCGATCTGCCCGACTAGCGTTGCGCGCCGCACGGTCCAGTTCTTTCCCGCCAGCGCCGCGATCCCCTGTTTGGCGCGAGCCTCCAATGCCGCGCCGCCCCTGGACTTGAGCGCGGGCAACAGCGCCCGCAGCGTTTCCCTGACGTCGGCCTTTAGCGCGATCTCCGCGCCGTAATTCTTGGCGAGATCCCATTCGACGAGGCCGATCTGCACGATCGGCATTCCTTCCGGCAACGGCTCGACCTCGCTATGCACCGACATCCGCAACGGATCGGCGCCGAGCACGATCAGAAGATCGTAAGCCGACAACACGTCGCGCACCTGCGGCTGCGAACGCGACAGCGCGCCCATGAAGCATGGGCTCTCCGACAGGAAATGCGCGCCATACGGCGCGGACTGCTGATAAGCGGGGCAGCCGAGGAGTGCGGCCAGCGAAGCCGCCTCCTGCAGCGCGTCGCTTTTGACGATCTCGTCGCCGGCGACAATGACCGGCCGCTCGGACTTCAGAATACGTGCGGCGAGCGCCTGCAGCGCCTCGTCGGAGGGTTTGACGCGGGTATCGACCCGGGTCGAGCGGCCGAGCTCGATGCCGGCCTCCGAATTGAGAATATCGCCCGGCAGCGAGATGAACACCGGCCCGGTCGGCGGCGTGGTCGCGATCTTGGCGGCGCGACGCACGATCCGCGGCAGGTCCTCCAGGCGTGCGACCTCGACCGCCCATTTCACCAGCGGCTCGGCCATTCGCACCAACGGCCCGTAAAGCAACGGCTCCATCAGCCCGTGGCCCTGCTCCTGCTGGCCGGCGGTCAGGATCATCGGCGTGCCGGTGAATTGCGCGTTGTAGAGCGAACCCATCGCATTCCCAAGCCCGGGCGCGACATGGACATTGCAGGCGACGAGGCGGCCCGAGGCCCGGCTGAAACCGTCGGCGATGGCGACCACGAGGCTTTCCTGCATCGCCATCACGTAGGTGAGGTCCGGATGGTCCTTCAGCGCATGCATGATCGGCAGTTCGGTGGTGCCGGGATTGCCGAACAGATGCGTGATGCCCTCGTCCTTCAGAAGCGCAAGGAACGCCGAACGCCCGGTGACGCGATTCTTCATGTTTCCTCCTGCCCCCGCTTCGCGCGGCCGGGCATCATGATCAAACTTGGCGGCGTGAGGCAAGAAAGCGCGCTCATGGCTGCCCTGCGGAGCGCGGGCCGCGCTTTGCGGCCGGCTCAGATCATGCCCTCGCGATCGCTGCGAATTTTCTTTTTCGAGCGTTGCCAGACCACGCCCGGAAAACCCTTCAGCGGCACCAGCGGCGCGCCGGCATAGGTCCATTCCTGCAATTCTTCGATGCCGACATGATAGAGCGGCTGCCGCCCGGTGCGGCCGGAAAACAACGCGCGCGGAATGTTGACCATGTGCGGCGAACGCGCGCGCTCATAGATCAACGGCGTGCCGCAGCGCTTGCAGAAACTGCGCGTGGCTCTGGCCTCCTTGTCCTCGAACCGCGCAATCTCCGCCTCGCCCCTGGTAACGCGAAAACGCTTGCGCCAGCTTCCGACATAGGTCGCGTAGGCCGCGCCATGCGCCCGCCGGCTCGCCGCCGAATGATCGTGCCAGGCCCAGCGCGCCGGCACGTCGATCTCAAAGCCGACGTTACCGCACAGGCACTGGCCTTTTGCGATGCCGACAAGAGTTGGTGTTTTTGGCATTTTCAGTTTTCGTCGTCCTTGCGTAGCCCGGATGAGCGCAGCGATATCCGGGACAGAGTGGTGGCGGTACTCCTGGATGTCGCTTCGCTCATCCGGGCTACATTCACTCGCTCTTTCGTCATTGCTCGCAATGACGGTTGGGTCACTACGCCGGCTCCAGCTCACCATAGACCGGATAATCCGTGTAGCCCACCTCGTTGCCGCCGTAGAACGTCGCGCGGTTATAGGGCGTCAGCGGAAAGCCGTGCCGCAGGCGGCGCGGCAAATCTGGGTTGGAGATAAAGATGCGGCCGAACGCGATGGCATCGGCGTGGCCGTCGGCAATCGCGGCTTCCGCTGTCTCTCCGGTGAAGCCGCCGGCCGGGATCAGGACGCCGCGCCAGATCGGCCGGAACAGCACCATCGCCGAGGGCACATTCTGGTGGTTGACTTCGGCGCGCCCCGCCCCGCTCGATCGCGGCTCGATGAAATGCAAGTAAGCAAGGCCAAGCCGGTCGAGCGCCTTGATGACGTGGGTGTAGAGCGGCATCGGATCGCCCTCGCCGCTGCCGTTGGCGACGCCATAGGGCGACAAGCGCACACCGACGCGATTCCCACCCCAGACGTCGATCGCGGCTTGGGCGATTTCCAGCAACAACCGCGCGCGATTTTCGATTCCGCCGCCATACTGATCGGTGCGCAAGTTAGTGTGCGACTGCAGGAATTGTTCGATCAGATAGCCATTTGCGCCGTGGATCTCGACGCCGTCGAATCCGGCCTTCATGGCGTTCCTTGCCGCCTGCCGGAACGCTTCGACGATTTGCCTCACTTCGCCGGTCAGAAGCGCGCGTGGCGTCTCGTAAGGCACCGCTTTGCCGTCGGCCGTCATCGCCAACATCCCGTTGCCCGTGATCGGGACGGCCGAGGGCGCGACCGGCAACGCGCCGCCGGGCTGGAATGAGGAATGCGAGACGCGGCCGACATGCCAGATCTGGAGGAAGATCAATCCGCCCTTGGCGTGGACCGCATCGACGACGCCGCGCCATCCCTTGACCTGCTCGTCCGAATAGACGCCGGGGGTTCCGGGATTACCGCGTCCGGTCGGCATCACCGGCGAAGCTTCCGCAATGATCAAACCGCCCGGCGTGGCGCGCTGCCCGTAATATTCCGCGTTCAGCGGTCGCGGCGCGAAGCTCGAGCGCTCGGCGCGCATCCGCGTCAACGGCGCCATCACGACGCGATGCGAAAGCCGGTAAGGGCCGACCTGAAGCGGCGAAAACAACGAAGGGAAATTCATGGGCGCCCCGAAATTTCCTGTTAGGTGCGGATTTGTAGCCGGATTATGCGTATGCAGCCCTAACTCAGGTGTCGTACCCCGCGCAAGCGGGGTATCCAGTACGCCGCGGCTTCTCGGTTCAATTATGGATGTCTCTGGAATACTGGATCATCCGCTTTCGCGGATGATGACGACCTGGAGCCAACAATATTCCCATAATTCGCCACGGCTTCGCGATCTCGCCCGCGCCTATCGCGCGAGTTTTGCCATGTTACCTAATCGCGATCGACGCAAGGCGAAATCTCTCAAAGCGTCTCTTGCTTGTGGCCGCATTGCTTGCAGGTGAATTTCACCCGCGTCGCGCCGCGTTCAGCCGAGACGCGATTTGGCGCGCCGCATTTGCCGCAAACCGCCTCGATGCGGGTATTGCCTTGCTTCACGACGATGGTCTTGCGCGCCATGGTTTCGCGGATCAGGCGCTCGGCCTCTTCGCGCATCGACTGCTTCGACATTCGCTTCGTACCTGCCGTGGTCAAGGAGGCAGCCTTATAGCACGCGGGACACGGGATGCGAGTAGCCGGGTGCGTATTTCAAGAGAGTGGATGTCGGCTTGCAAGCGCAACGCGTGCGTTACAGAACTTCACGTCTCCACGATGACGTAGCTGTCCTCGATATGAACCGGGAAGGTTTCGGCCACATAGGGACCCTTGGCCAGCGTTTCGCCGTCCTCGATGACGACCGGATAGGTTCGCACCTTGAAGCGGTTGGGATCGAACCAGGATTGCCCGTTGCGCATGTCGAATTCCCAGCCGTGCCAGGCGCAACGAAGCAATTCGCCGACCCGCGAGCGCTGATAGACGCCGGGCTCGGGCGAAGTCAGACGCGCGACGCATGCCGCCTTGTCGAGCGGCGCGCCCGCGTGCGGGCAGCGGTTGAGCAACGCGAAGAACTCGCCGTTGACGTGGAACACGACGATGTCGCGGCCCTCCAGCGTGACCACCTTGTTGCCGCCGGGCGGGATTTCCGTGGTGCGGGCGACGATGTGACGGGCCATCGACTTGATCAGAGCTTGTAAAGCGCGCGCGCGTTGCCGCTGAAGATTTTGCGCCGTTCGGTCTCCGTCAGCGGCGTCCTGATGGCGGTACGCGGATCGTCGAAATCCCAATGCGGATAATCCGACGAGAACAGCAGCCGATCGATGCCGACCCAATCGATCAGGGACCGCAGGTGTTTGGCTTCGTCGGGTTCGTCGATCGGCTGGGTCGCAAACCAGAAATGCTCGCGCACATATTCGGACGGACGCCGCTTGAGGTGCGGAACCTCGCTGCGGAAGCGTTCGAAATGCTGGTCCATTCGCCACATGGTCGACGAGATCCAGCCGAACCCGCCCTCGATGAACACGATCTTGAGCCGCGGGAAACGCTCCGGCACGCCCTCGAGAACCAGACTCGTAAGCGTCGCCGCCATCGTATGTGCATTCGACTGGTGTTCCTCGGCGTAATAAGACGGCCAGCCGCCGCCGGCCGGCGCGTGGCCGCCATAGCCGCCGACATGGATGCCGAGCGGCAAACCAAGCTCTTGCGCGCGCGCATAGATCGGCCAGTAACGGTGGCGGCCGAGCGGCTCGTTGGCGCGCGGCGACACGTTGATCTGGACATATTGACCGATTTTGGCGCAGCGCTCGATTTCGGCGACGGCCGCTTCGGTGTCGTCCTGCCCCACTAAAATCGCGGCCTTCAGCCGCGGCTCGCGGCTGGTCCAGTGCGCAAGCTGCCATTCATTGACGGCGCGCTGGATCGCGGCGCCGAAATCGAGGTTCTGTTGCGAGAAGATGAACATGTCGAGCACCTGCAACAGGCCGAACTCGATATCGAGCGGATCGAGGTGCTGCTTGCGCATGAAATCAAGGTCGGATGCTGGCGGGCCGCCGGTCGGCGGCCATGCATCGCGGCGCGCGAGCAGCGGCGAGGACCGCGGATAGGGCGTGGTGCCGATATAGGGCGTGCGCAGATGATCGCCGTAGGTCTTCAAGTGCGCCTGCCAGCGTTTCGACAGGAACGGGTTGAGATCGGTGCGCGCATGCAGGCTCGGATGGATATCGCAGTCGATGATCCGAAGTCTCGTCGTTGCAGAGGCTTCCTGGTCGAGCACCGGGCGGTCGATGACATCACTCATGCGATCCTCCTTGGTAAAGGACTATGCGGCGAGTTTCAGCCGCGGAAAGGTTTCAAGCGGGTTGTCGGCACACATGCGCGAAACGATATCGGGCGGCAGATGCGGCGGTATCGCGTCATCGCCGTCGAATTGCCAATGCGGATAATCCGACGCAAACAGAAACATCTTGTCGGAACCGATCATGTCGATGATGTCGGCGACATCCGCCGCATCGGGCGGAGCATCGAACGGCTGCGTGGTCAGGCGAATATGGTCGCGCATGATCGAAGCCGGCTCGCGATCGATCCAGGGCACCTCGACGCGGACGCCGCGCCAGGTCTTGTTGGCGCGCCACATGAAGGTGGGCAGCCAGGTAACGCCTGATTCCATCAACACGACCTTGAGGCCGGGGAATTTCACGAACACGCCCTCGTAGATCAGGCTGAGCACCTGGGCCTGAAACGCCTGCGCTTCGGCAAGGTAATATTCGTAGCGGTACGACGGCCAGCCGACCGAACTCGGCGCCTGCCGATACTGGCTGCCGGCGTGGGTTGCGATCGGCAGTTTGTGCTTCTCCGCCGCCTGCCACACCGGCCAATAG
>DATGGY010000200.1:0-18406 GCA_035308285.1 Bradyrhizobium sp.
GGCGCTGCATTGCGGACGGCGAAGTCGTGTGGTCCTGACACCCCGACGCTGGTGTCAAGTTGGCGACGATGCTTTCGCATCGCGCTGGCGATGGTGGCAAAAAAGCCCGGTCACCAGGGAGAGCGCGAAGTAAGCCGTAAACCATTGCGCGGGGAATGCCGGGTGTTTCCGGTGTGACCGTGGTGACTACGCTCGTATGTTTGTTTTTTATCGCATACGAGACTGCGGGCGCAGCGAGCGCCCGGCATTCCCTGCGCCCTCTGAATCGAGGGAGCGATGTTTCCGGCATAACTCGCGCGAAAACGCGCGGCGAGATCGCGAAGCTGTGTCCCTCGATCGTCATGCCCCGCTTCAAGCGGGGCATCCAGTACGCCGTGATCTCTCGTACAGACGCGAGGCGTCTCTGGAATACTGGATCGCCCGGGAGCAGGCTGTTTGAAAATTGAATCTGTGAGACTCGCCGGGTGCACGCCCGACACTTATGCGTCGCCCAAAGTGGGGAGTTACTTCAGGCTGGAAGGCGGCCGCCGAAAAATGGCATCAAGGTTCGGCTCAGGGCGTGCCGCCGCCCCGACGTAAAGATCACTTCGGCGCCGGCTCGATCGGCCTCACCACCGGTGGAGACCTGAAGCAAGTTCGCCACGCGCTTGGCGATCGCGGGCGCGGGATCGATCCATGCGACCGGCCAGGGCGCGAGCCGTACCAGGCGGTCCATCAGCAGGGGGTAGTGGGTGCATGCGAGCACGATCGTGTCGGTGCGTGCCGAAGCGTCCTCGCTGGCGCCGACAAAGCAGGGCGCCAGTTCGGCCGATATCTGCGCATCGCTTGCCTCACCGCCGCTGAGTGCGGTTTCCGCCAGCGAGGCGAGCTCCGTCGAGCCGACCAGCGTGACCTCGCAGCCTTGCGCGAAATCACGGATCAACGCCCTGGTGTACTCGCGCTGGACGGTGCCCCTGGTGCCGAGCACCGAGACGCGTTTGGTCGTCGAACCCGCGCAGGCCGGTTTGATCGCAGGCACGGTGCCGACGAACGGTATCTGGTAACGCTCGCGAAGATGCGACATCACGAGCGTCGAAGCGGTGTTGCAGGCGATGACGACCAGATCGGGGCGATGGATGGCGATCAACTCGCCGATCAGGGGCACCACGCGGGCGATGATCTGCTCTTCGCCGTGATGGCCGTATGGAAAGAACGCATCATCGGCGACATAGATGTAATGCGCATCCGGCCGCGCCGCGACGACTTCGCGCAACACCGTGAGGCCGCCAAGGCCTGAATCGAAAATAAGGATCGTTGGAATTTTTGACACGCTGCAATTCTAGCCGATCCTGGGTTACCTTTCAGTTGCTTTTGCGAGCGGCCGGTCGCGACCGCGCTTGCCGCGGCGGCATGGCATCACTTCCATCAGGCGCGATCGGGTGGCGGCGAGGATGGTCGACGGCGCGCCCGGCTCATCGAACCGGTCGCTTCGGCACGGGCGATCAGCTCGTCCCGAACACACGCTTGAAGATTGGGTCGACGTGCTTGAAGTGATAACCGAGGTCGAACTGCTGTTCGATCTCGGCATTCGTCAGGTATTTTTTCACGTCGGCATCTTTTTTCAGAAGCGTCTGGAAGTCGCCTTCGCCGCGCCAGACCGGCATCGCATTGCGCTGCACCAGCTTGTAGGCGTCCTCGCGGCTGGCGCCCTTTTGCGTCAGCGCGAGCAGGAGCCGCTGCGAGTGGATGAGGCCGCCGAGACGGTCCAGATTCTTCTGCATGTTGGCCGGGTAGATCAGAAGCTTCTCGATCAGTCCCGCAAGACGAACAAGGGCGAAATCGAGCGTCACGGTGGCGTCGGGTGCGATCATGCGTTCGGCCGAGGAGTGCGAGATATCGCGCTCGTGCCAGAGCACGACATTCTCCATCGCCGGTGTCACATAGGCCCGCACCATGCGCGATAGACCGGTAAGATTTTCCGACAGCACCGGGTTGCGCTTGTGCGGCATCGCGGAAGAGCCCTTCTGGCCTTCGGAGAAGAATTCCTCGGCCTCCAGCACCTCGGTGCGCTGCAGATGGCGGATTTCGGTGGCGAGCCGTTCGACCGAGGAGGCGATCACGCCAAGCGTTGCAAAAAACATCGCGTGGCGATCGCGCGGGATCACCTGGGTCGAGATCGGCTCGGGCCTCAGTCCCATCGCCTTGGCGACGTGCTCCTCCACGCGCGGATCGATCTGCGCGAAGGTGCCGACCGCGCCCGATATCGCACAGGTCGCGACTTCGTGGCGGGCGGCGACCAGCCGTTCGCGGGCGCGGGTGAATTCCGCGTAGGCGTAGGCGAGCTTCAGCCCGAACGTCACGGGCTCGGCATGGATGCCATGGGAGCGGCCGATGGTCGGCGTCATCTTGTGCTCGAAGGCGCGCTTCTTCAGCGCCTTGAGCACCTTGTCGATGTCGTCGACAAGCAAATCCGCCGCGCGCGTGAGCTGCACGTTGAGGCAGGTATCGAGTACGTCGGAGGAGGTCATGCCCTGGTGCACGAAACGCGCCTCGGGGCCGACGATCTCCGCCAGATGGGTCAGGAAGGCGATGACGTCGTGCTTGGTTTCGCGCTCGATCTCGTCAATCCGCGCCACGTCGAAAACGACGCCGCGGGCCTTGGCCCAAACTGCCTTCGCGGCCTCCTTGGGAATGACCCCCAGTTCCGCCTGCGCGTCAGCGGCATGCGCCTCGATCTCGAACCAGATCCGGAAGCGCGTCTGGGCCTCCCAGATCGCAGCCATTTCCGGGCGGGTATAGCGGGATATCATCGACGACTCTGATGGCTTCGGGATTACGCTGCGCTTTAGCAGAGCGGGCGGGGCGAGACAAACGCCCGTCTGCGCCGAATCCCGGCGGCTTTCCAGCGGCCTTCAGCGCTAAAGTCACGAAATATTGACTAACAGATATTGAAATCTGTCATCACGATACCCTATATCGCCGGTGACGCCAATGTTGGGCGTCAACCTCGGCCCGTCGCTCCGGCGACGAGCCAGGGAATGCACGAGGACCCTGCCATGACCATCGAAATTCTTCACCTGACCGCTCAATTCCAGCGCTGGCTCAATGCGCGCGTGGCCCGTCACCTGGCCGAGCAGGCCGAAAAATTGACCCGTTGAGGGGACCAATGACAACCCATCAGCTTGCTTCGCGAAAGCTCGGCGCCCACGGGCTCCGGGTCTCCAGCTTCGGCCTCGGCTGTATGGGGATGTCGGATGTCTACGGCCCCGCCGACGAAGCTGAAAGCATCGCCACCATCCATGCCGCGCTCGACGCCGGCGTCACGCTGATCGACACCGGCGATTTCTATGGCTGTGGCCACAACGAGCTGCTGATCGCGGAGGCCCTGCGCGGCCGTCCGCGCGAGCGCGTGCAGATCAGCGTCAAGTTTGGTGCGCTTCGCGATCCCGCCGGCGGCTTTGGGCTTTATGACACGCGCCCCGGTGCGGTGAAGAATTTTCTCGCCTATAGCCTTCGCCGTTTGCGTACCGATTATATCGACATCTATCGTCCGGCGCGGCTCGATCCGAACGTCCCGATCGAGGATACTGTTGGTGCCATCGCCGAGATGGTCAAGGCCGGTTACGTCGGGCACATCGGGTTGTCTGAGGTCGGCGCCGATACGATCCGCCGCGCGCACGCCGTGCACCCGATCTCCGATTTGCAGATTGAGTATTCGTTGCTGACACGCGGCATCGAGGCGGAGATTCTGCCTGCCTGCCGCCAACTCGGCATCGGCATCACCGCCTATGGCGTGCTGTCGCGTGGCCTGATCAGCGGCCACTGGTCGGCGCAGCGCAGCGAACAGGGGCGCGATTTTCGCCGCATGAATCCGCGCTTCTCGGGTGAAAATCTCACGCACAATCTCGGCCTGGTCGAGAAGTTGCGCGACATTTCCAACCGGAGGGGCTGCTCGGTGGCCCAACTGGCGATTGCCTGGGTGCTGGCGCAGGGGGCGGACATCGTTCCCCTGGTCGGCGCGCGCCGCCGCGATCGCCTTGCCGAATCGCTTGGGGCGCTTGACGTCAGGCTTTCGGACGTGGACCTCACTGAGCTTGCGCGCGCTATTCCGCACGACGCCGCCGCGGGCGCGCGCTATGCTCCGGCCCAGATGGCGACGCTCGACAGCGAGAAAGCGATGGTGCGCGCATGAACGAGCCAGTGGTCTTGACGCCGGAACGAATTCTCGAAGTCACGGAAGATGTGCTGCGTCGCTTCGGGCTCGCGAAAGCGACTGTGGTGGATGTGGCGCGAGCGCTCGATGTCAGCCACGGCAGCGTCTATCGGCATTTCCCGAGCAAGGCTTCGCTGCGCGAGGCTGTGGCCAAACGCTGGCTCGATCGCGTCAGCGCGCCGCTTGTGAAAATCGCCGAAGGGTCGGGGCCGGCCCCTGCAAGGCTTGAGCGCTGGCTGCGGACTCTGTTTGCGGCCAAGCAAAAAAGGGTTTTGGAAGACCCCGAGATGTTTGCGACCTACCTGACGCTGGCGCAGGAAGCCTGCAAGACCGTGAAAGCTCACAAAGAGAGCCTCATCGACCAGGTTGTTCTTATTTTATCCGACGGCGTGAAGCAGGGCGTATTTCACATCGCCGACGTAAAAGCCACCGCGCAGGCAATTTTCGACGCCACCAGCCGCTTCCACCATCCCGCCCATTCCGAGGAATGGAACGATCCGCAGCTTGCGTCGCGTATCGACGCGCTTCTCCCCCTGTTGCTGAAGGGCCTCGAAGCGCCACGCAAGCGCTAGACCATCCCCCCTCAAACCCTCAACAAGATTGGCGCCTCACGCGCTCTATTGTTTGATGTCCATCAACCCGAGCTAAAAGCGGGCCGGTAGGGTTTCGCGGCGGAGGAAAGCGTGCTGCTCGCACTTTTTGCGGATATCCATGCCAACCGGCAGGCGTTTACGGCATGCCTCGATTTTGCGTGGGCGCACGGCGCGGAGCGCATCGTTTGCCTCGGCGACTATGTCGGCTACGGCGCCGATCCCGAATGGACGGTCGAGACGGTGATGGGTCTTGTCGAGAACGGCGCGCTCGCCGTACGCGGCAACCACGACAGCGCGGTCGGCACGCCGGCAGAGACCATGAATGCGCAAGCCCAGGCCGCGATCGAATGGACGCGGGGCAGGCTCAGTGCATCGCAGCGGAGATTCCTGGCCGACTTGCCGCTGACGCTGCAAGACGACGACCGCCTCTACGTTCATTCCGAGGCCAGCAGTCCGGCAAAATGGCGTTACGTCCAGTCGACCGCGGATGCCGGACGGAGCCTGATGGCGACGACCGCGCATGTGACGTTTTGCGGTCACATCCACAAGCCCGCGCTTTATTCGATATCGGTGACCGGGAAGATGACGAGCTTCGTCCCCACATCCGGCGTGACCATGCAATTGCTTCACGGCCGGCGCTGGTTGACCGTTCTCGGCTCGGTCGGGCAGCCGCGCGACGGCGATCCGGCGGCGTCCTTCGCCATGTTCGACACCGCATCCCGGGAGATCACCTATTGCCGCGTGCCGTATGATGTAGGCACCGCCGCGGAGCGAATTCGCGACAATGGTCTGCCCAACTGGCTTGCCGACCGCCTCTTGGTCGGAAGGTGAGCGATGGCGAAGATTTTGATTCAACCCGGGGCGGTCATCGATGGTTTCACGGTCGGTGAGTGTGTCCATCGCGGCGGGATGGCGACGCTGTGGTGCGTGACGCGCCCTGACATTCCGTCGCCGCTGCTGATGAAGATTCCGAGAGTGTCGGAGGGTGAGGACCCCGCCGCCATCGTCAGCTTCGAGATGGAACAGATGATCCTGCCGAGGCTGTCGGGACCGCACGTGCCATTGTGTTATGCGGCCGGCGATTTTGCGCGCCAGGCCTATGTCGCCCTCGAAATCATTCCCGGCAAGACGCTTTACAGCCGGCTCGGCGATTTGCCGCTACCTTACGAGGAAGCGCGCGTCATGGTGTGGAAAATCGCCACCGCCCTGGCGGACCTGCATCGGCAGAACGTCATCCACCACGACATCAAACCGAGCAGCATCATGTTTCGCCCGTCAGGCGAGGCGGTGCTGATCGATTTTGGCCTGTCGCATCACAATCGGTTGCCTGATCTGTTGCAGGAGGAATTTCGTCTGCCCTATGGCACCGCACCCTATATAGCGCCAGAGCGCTTGCTCGGGGTGAGGGACGATCCGCGCAGCGATCTGTTTTCGCTGGGCGTGTTGCTTTATTTCTTTACCACTGGCGCGCGTCCGTTCGGCGAAACCGAAACGCTGCGCGGCATGCGGCGACGGCTGTGGCGCGATCCGTATCCTCCGCGCAAATTACGGCCCGATTACCCGCCCTGGCTGCAGGAAGTCGTGCTGCGCTGTCTGGAAATCGAGCCGGCCTGGCGTTACCCGACGGCGTCGCAACTGGCGTTCGAACTTGCCCATCCCGATCAGATCAAGCTGACGGCGCGCTCCGAACGGCTCAACCGCGATCCCATCAGCATGGTGTGGCGCCGGCGTTTCAACGGCAACGTTACGCCGCTGCGGGGTATGTCCGTTGTCGCCGCCCAGCTTGCCTCAAGCCCGATCGTAGCAGTCGCTCTCGACGTCGCGGAAGGATCGGCCGATCTGAACGATGCGCTGCGGGTCACGGCGCAGCGCATCCTCGCGACATTGCCGTCGGCGCGGCTAGCCTGCCTGAATGTGCTGAAGCTCGGGCGCGTGACGATCGACAGGACGCTCGATGAAGAGGGCCACAACAAGCACGTCGACCGGTTGGTCGCGCTCAGGCACTGGGCCTCGCCGCTCAAGCTCGATGAGAGCCGGTTGACCGCGCATGTTCTGGAGGCGATCGATCCCGCAGCGGCGATCCTGGAATTCGCCGCTGCCAACCATGTCGATCATATCGTCATCGGCGCGCGGCAAACTTCGCTGATGCGTGCGCTGCTCGGCAGCGTTTCGGCCAAGGTGGCAGCCGAAGCGCCCTGCACGGTGACCGTGGTACGGCCGCCAAGGCTCGCGGTGCGGCACGGAGCAGGTGAAAGGCTGGGGGAATCGCTCGATCGAACTCGGCCGTTGAACGAGTGAATCGGCCGCCGAACGACCGAGCGTTTTCCACCTGTGATGCATCGCTGATCCGCAGCAATTAAACCGCTGCGCCAAAAGTGGATCACAACCAATTGACCGGAGTTGGTTTATTCGCGCCAATCCCGGCTTAAGATGGCGATAGCTCGGTGAACCAGGCCATATCCACCTTGCAGGTGGCCCATCACTGTCCGCCCGATGCGATAGCGGCTACTCCGCGGTAGTAAGTCAACAACGCTAGATCGCCTCGCCACGCGCCGACGCCGCGGCGTGGCGGATCGCCGAAATATTGGCCTTGTAGGCTTCCACGGTGCCGCCCTTGAACACGGCAGAGCCCGCCACAAATGCGTTGGCGCCGGCGGCGGCGAGCTGGCCCGAAACATCAGGACCGACGCCGCCGTCGACCTCGATGTCGATCGGGCGTCCCGCCGTCATCGCGCGCAGATCCTGAATCTTGCCGAGCGAGGAGGGGATGAAAGCCTGGCCGCCGAAGCCGGGATTGACCGACATCACCAGCACCAGGTCGATCATGTCGATCACATATTCGATCGCCGCGATCGGAGTACTCGGGTTGAGCGACACGCCCGCTTTCTTGCCGAGCGCGCGGATCGCCTGTAGCGAGCGGTGCAAATGCGGGCCTGCCTCGGCATGTACCGTGATGTGATCGCAACCGGCCTTGGCGAAGGCTTCAAGAAAGGGATCGCAGGGCGCGATCATCAGATGCGCGTCGAAGACCTTCTTGGTGTGCGGACGGATCGCCTTGATGACGTCGGGGCCGTAAGAAATATTGGGGACGAAATGCCCGTCCATCACGTCGAGATGGATCCAGTCCGCACCCGCCGCATCGACGGCGCGAACTTCATCGCCGAGCTTTGAGAAATCCGAAGCCAGGATCGAGGGCGCGATGACGAGAGGGCGTGCCGCAAATGGTTGAGACATGAGCGCTGCTTCCGAAACCTTCGACGCACTGAGGGCGATTTCCGCGTAACACGCGCCAAGCCTGCGGGCAATGCGCGGCTGACGTGGGCGGAAAATTCTGCCGAAGGCGGCATCAATTGCCGGCCGCGCCGGGCTCCCCGGGATGCAGAAAGCCCTCAATTCATTTGTTTTTTCATCTGGCACGGGCCTTGCTCACCAATGGCAGGGGCCGCGCTGAGCGGCGTTTATCGGAGTTCTGCCATGTTGCTTGCTCTTGGCGCCGCGTCGGCCGCACTGGACGCATTCAAGTCGCTGACTGCGCCGCAATCGTCATCGTCGCAGCCGATCGGCTCTGGCCCAACGGCTAGTCCGTTCGATATCTCCGCCCCGCCTTCGGGAGGCTCGACGGCCGTTACCGGGTCCACCGGGGGCGCGCAAATATCGCCAGCCACTCTGAACGCGCTGCTCGCCGCGCAAAGCCAGTCGTCAGCGGGGGCGGTCGCGCCCGCAACGACCGGCCGGGGGAGTGCGTTGCAAAACCTATTCTCGCAGATCGACGCGAACGGCGACGGTCAGATCACCAAATCGGAATTCGAAAACGCCCTTGGCGCTGGCGGAACCAACATCGCGCAGGCTGACCAGGTGTTCAGCCAACTGGACAGGAACGGCGATGGTACGGTCAGTCTTGGCGAATTGTCGTCAGCGCTGCATTCATCGGGCTCCCATGGCCATCACCATCATGCCCATATCGGCGGCTCCGGCGGGTCTGGCGCGGGCACGAACCAGGGCGGCAGCGGCGGATCGAGCGGCGATCCATTGCTGCAGGCTTTGCAGGGAGCATCCACCACCTCCGTAACCAACAGTGACGGTTCGACCACGACGTCACTGACTTATGCCGATGGATCGAAGGTGACGTTGACATCGCCGGTGCCAACAACGGCCTCCAGCGCCGCGTCGTCATCTTACAACATCGTCGAGCAGCTCATTCAGCGCGAGGCCAAGGCGGTTTCGCTCGCAACTACGCCGCTTTCGGTAAGCGCCTGAGACGGTGCAGCCGGCCCGCGCCGCGTCATGTCCCAAGCAGGAAAATTCGCGCGGACACGTTTGATAAGCTGCGTGTGAGGCCGCCAGCGTTTTGCAGACTCTGTGAGGGCTCAACAGCGCCTAGATCACTTCGAAAGTCCGGTTTCCGCGGTCGCCAGGCGGCTTATCCAAAACGATCTCGCCACGTCGGCAGTGCACCGGGAAAGGGCAGCGCAGTCGCGGCATGGACGCCGCGCGCGATCGCACGGGCCACGACATTGGCCGCGACCATGCCGAGTTCGGTAAGGCCGACCAGCGGATCGACCAATACGGCACCGGTTGCGGCGGCGAACACCACGTCGCCGTCCGTCGGCGCGTGCACCGGGTAGATCGCGCGGGCAAATCCGGTCTGGGCGATCACGGCAAGGCGTTTGGCCTGCGCCTTTGTCAGGAGGGCATCGGTTACGACGACAGCCAGCGTCGTGTTCTCCGCGGGCGTCGCGGCAGGTCCGCCCTTGATCCGCATCTTCAGCATGTCCGGCGTGAATGAGGCCGGCAAACCGCGCCCGCCATATTCGCCATCGACTTCGAACGGCGCGGCCCAGAACCACGGTCCATCGCCGATCGTGACGGTGCCGACCGCATTGACAACGGCGAGAGCTGCGACCTTGACGCCGCTATCCGTCACGGCCGAGGCGGAGCCCAACCCGCCCTTCAGATTCGCCGTGTTGGCGCCGAGGCCGGCCCCGACGCTACCAAGTGCGAAGGTCGTACCGGCCGTGGCAGCGGCCGCATAGCCGAGATCACGATAGGGCGCGAAGCGGCCCCACTTCTTGTTGCCGCCGTTGAGAAGATCGAAGCAGATCGCACCGGCTACAATCGGGATGGTGGCGCCGCGAACCTGGAAACCGCGCCCCTGTTCGGCAAGCCAGGCCTGGATGCCGCCGCCGGCTTCCAGTCCAAATGCCGATCCGCCTGAAAGCGCGATCGCGTCGATCCTTTCAACCATGTTGGCGAGGTCGAGTAGTGCGCCTTCACGCGTGCCGGGGGCGCCGCCGCGTACATCCATGGCCGCCACCGCAGCCTGGTCGAAGATCACCGCCGTCGCGCCGGACGCCAGTTCGGCATCGTCGGCGTGACCAACGCTAACGCCGGCAATGTCGGTGAGGAGATTGTTCATGGCCGGTCCGTCGGGCCGGTCCAACCGGCCCCTCGATCATGTCATGGAAATATATTCTTGAATTGCGCGTCAACTGTCGAGGGCCATTCTTAGCATCCGCGCCAGTTCGGATTTCCGATACGGCTTGGCGAGCAGCAGGACACCCGTGTCGAGGCGCCCGTGATGAACGATGGCGTTCTCGGTATATCCCGACGTAAACAAGGTCTTCAGCGCGGGTCGCCGCTTCAGCGCCTCGTCGACGAGTTGGCGGCCGTTCATCGATCCGGGCATGATGACGTCGGTAAACAACAGATCGATGGCGTCGCGGTCATCGATGATCTTCAGGGCTTCCACTGCGTTGCCGGCTTCCAGCGTCTTGTAGCCGAGGCTCTCGATCTGGGTCACCACGTATCGGCGCACGAGCGTGTCGTCCTCGACAACCAGAACGTTTTCGTTTCCACCTTCGGGGCTTAAGGAATCATGCTGCTCAACGACCGTATCGGTCAGTCCGGCCGCCCGCGGCAGATAGATCTTCACCGTCGTCCCGTGGCCTTCCTCGCTGTAAATCTTGATGTGTCCATTGGATTGCTTGACGAAGCCGAACACCATGCTGAGTCCAAGACCGGTGCCCTTGCCGACTTCCTTGGTGGTAAAGAAGGGATCAAACACCCGTTCCAGGTTCTTGGCAGGAATGCCGCATCCAGTGTCGCTCACCGCGACCATGACGTAGTTTCCGACCGCGACCTCGTTGTTCATGTCGGCATAGCCTTCATCAAGATGGACGTTGGTGGTCTCGATCACGAGCTTTCCACCTGACGGCATGGCATCACGGGCATTGAGGGACAGGTTCAGGATCGCAGTCGTAAGCTGGCTTGGATCGACCAGGGCAGTCCAGGCGTCCTTCGCCAATTGCGGGCTGATTTGAATTTGCTCGCCTAGCGTCGGCCGCAGCAGTTTGGCGGTTTCCACGACAAGCGCATTGACGTCGACCTCGCGCGGTTGCAGCGGCTGCTTGCGCGCGAAGGCGAGCAGGTGTTTTGTCAAGCTCGCGCCGCGTTCGGCGGCGTCGTCGATCATCTTCGCTATCGCCGAAAGTTGCGGACTGTCGGCGACCGCTTCGGCCAGGATGCCGACGGTGCCGGTGATCACCGTCAGGATGTTGTTGAAGTCATGGGCAATGCCCCCGGTCAACTGACCGACTGCGTCCATTTTTTGCGCTTGCCGGAACTGTGCCTCGGCCACCTGTTTTTCGGTGAGATCGCGGCCGACGAAGAAATGCCGCCTGACCGGCTCCGACCATGCCCCCATCCAGGTCAGGGTTACCGCGTGACCGTCCTTGTGCATGTAGCGGGTCTCGAAGTTGCGCATATGCTGGCCCTGCCTCGCCGAGCGCATTTCCTGGCGCGTGCTGTCGAGATCGTCCGGATGGATGAATTCGACGGCGCTGTGCCCGATCATCTCCTCCGGCTTTATTCCGAGGATTGCCGTCGAGCTTGGGCTGACCTGGACGAATGTGCCCTTGGTGTCGGTGACTAGAATGAGATCCTGCGACGTCTCGAAGATACGTTGCCGTTCCTCGATTTGCTGGGAAAGGGCTGCTTGCGTGCGTTTGCTTTCGGTGATGTCACGCGCAATCTTGGAGGCGCCGATGATCTCGCCTGCACTGGACTTGATCGGAGAGATCGAGAGCGAGATCATCAGCTTTCGCCCCTCCTTGGTCAGGCGGTCGGTTTCGTGATGGGCGATAGTCTCGCCCCGGCCGACGCGCTCGAGAATATCGTGCAGTTCGTCGACCCTGTCGTTTGGAACGATCAGATCGATGTGGCGGCCAATGGCCTCTTTTGCTGTATATCCGAACAGGCGTGTGGCAGCGCCGTTCCAGCCAGTGATAGTGCCGTCGAGCTTCTTGGTGATGATGGCGTCGTTCGAGGATTCGACCACTGCGCTGAACAGGCGCTCGCGTTCGCGATAGCGCTGTTGTTCGGAAAAACTCTCCCGGCGCAAGGTGTAAAGCAGACGGGACAGGCGCGCCTGCAGGTTGATGTTTTGCAGGAGCAACACCGCGAGGACGAAACAGGCGGCGCAAAGTCCGTAAATGCGGCCGACATAAAATCCCAAGTCGTAACGTCCCGTGAGCAGTACGGACGACGCCATGTCGAAAAGCCAGGCGCAAAGCACGACCTGGAGCCAGAGATCGAGAATCGAGTGCGGACGCCGGAGCCACAGGACCACAAGCACCACGAGGTCGATGCACCACACAGTCGCGGCGGTGGCGAAGTGCGCCGGCGTGTAGCCGTGCTCGTTCACGAGCGTCGGTAGGAGGTGATGCTTTTCTGTGACGACGAAAACAACGGCCGCAATGGCGGCCAGAAGTGCAGCCAAACTCCAAAGAATCGATCCACGAGTCGATCCGTTGATGTTCGGGCCGCCATCGTGATCTTTCAGAACGGCGTAACCTAGCGCGAACAGCGGAAATCCGCCGTGCCAGACCATATAGAACCACGCTGAGGTTTGCGGGCCGGCGTTATGGAGTCCGTTGGCGAAGAGGTTCGGAAATGTCAGGGCGTGAAGGACCGCCATCACCGCGGTGAAAAGATACCCGCTCGCAAGCACGAGCAGCGCGCGTGACCTCAAAAGCGCAAATTGCGATATCAGCAGTATGGTCGTGATTAGATCACAAATGGCCAGCGCCGACTGGTAGCTTGCGACAAAGGCGGGAACCGCCGGCATCGGCACTCGAGCAAACGGAAGGGCGGCGGCAAAGAAAATGGCCGAGGCAACAACTACGCCGAAGGCAATCTTGCGGTCGCGGGCGGTGGCGGGCAGTGTCGAAAGAAAAATATTGCGGTCGTCGCCTGCTTCCACCTTTGTCTCCAGACCCCTTATGTCTCTAAGACCAGCGCTCACCGGGCACGCTCAGACCAATCCGCCGGCGCGACGCAGCTATTCATATTGTCCTTATTGCCGCTCAGGGGAAATGCCTGTCGGCATTTTTTGGTGCAAGCCGGCCGCGAGCTGCGAACTCGAGAGGATGCCGTTGACCGCCTCGAGCAGCTCGGAGGGCTTGAACGGCTTGTGCAGGCTCGAGACGGCTCCCAGTCTGGTCGCCATGTGCAGAAAATCCGGCGTCCATTCGGACGAATAGCTGAACTGCTGCCCCGAAATCACGATAATCGGCATGTGCGGCCGCGACTGATGAACGAGTTTCATGGTCTCGAACCCATCCATGCCCGGCATGAAGATGTCGACGACGAGCAGGTCAAAGCTCTGTGTCTCGAGCAACCGCAGGCCGGTGCGACTGTCGTCGACGGCTTCGATCGTGTGCGCCGCACGTTCCAGTAAGATCTTGATCGTGGCAAGAACCGCGCGATCGTCATCGATGACGAGAATGCTCGCCATGGGTTTCCTTGACGAATTTCGCTCCTTCAACCCAAGGTTACATACTTTTTGATTCAGACCAAGACCGATCCAGAACCGGATACTGACGTGGGGCGTTAATGGTTGACGTCAACTTACCCCGATGCGGCGAAACTTCCAAACTGATTTGTCCACGGATGCCGTTTCGGTGATGGAACCGTTCGTCAGTGGCGGACCGTAGCGCCGAAACGAAAACGCCCCGGCGAACCGGGGCGTTGAAATCGGATGGAACCTCCCGGTCCTACGACCCCTTCGGGTTGATCTCGATGTAGTTGCCCTTGGCGTCCCACTTGTAGACGACGTAGTCGATCTGCTTGATGTCGCCCTTGGCGTCGAACTCAAGCTTGCCGATCACTGTATCCCACGCGCCGGCCTTGATCGTATCCATGACCTTCTTCGGATCGGTGGTGCCGGCCTTGGCCACCGCCTGCGACCATACCTGCATCGCGGCGTACGTATAGAGCGTGTAGCCTTCGGGATCGATGTTGTTCGCCTTGAACTTCTCGACGATCGACTTGGCGGTCGGCTTGTTGCGCGGGTCGGGGCCGAAAGTGAACAGGGTGCCTTCGCCGGCGGGTCCGGTGATCGAGGCGAACTCCTTGTCGGCGAGCGCGTCGCCGGCCATCAAGACGGTCTGAAGTCCCTGATCGCGCATCTGGCGCACGATCAATCCGGACTCCTGATGGTAGCCGCCCACATACACCAGATCGATGTTCTCGCGCTTCATGCGCGAAACGATCGCGGTGAAGTCCTTGTCGCCCTTGTTGTAGGACTCGAACATCTTTTCGGTGAAGCCGGCTTTGTTGAGCGCTTTCTTGGTCTCGTCGGCAAGGCCCTTGCCGTAGGTGGTCTTGTCGTTGAGGATCGCGACGTTCTTGCCCTTATAGAATTTCGCGATGTAGTCGGCGGCGACCAGACCTTGCTGATCGTCACGGCCGCAGACGCGCGCGACGTTCCAGAGCTTGCGCTCGGTGAACAGCGGATTGGTCGAGGCCGGTGTGATCTGCAACACGTTGCCGTCGGCATAGGCTTCCGACGCCGGGATCGACGACGACGAGCAATAGTGGCCCGCCACGAACGGGATCTTGGCGCTGGCGAATTTCTCAGCGACCGAACGTGCCTGCTTGGGATCGCAGGCATCGTCGCCAACCTCGAGCGCAAGCTTCTTGCCGAGCAGGCCGCCGCTTGCGTTGATGTCTTTCACCGCCTGTTCGGCGCCGTTCTTCATCTGGCGGCCGAATGCGGATTCGCCGCCGGTCATCGGCCCCGCCACCGCGATCGTGATGTCCTCCGCCAACGCTGTCGTGGACAGCGCAAGCGACGCGCCTATTGCCAAGCCGATAAGCTTCAGAGATTTCATGAGGGTCCTCGCGGGTCGTTCGCCATGGAAAAATCGCCGGCATGCCGCCGGGTCGAGAGCGTTGGCCATTCTCGGCTGATTTTACGGCGAAGTCACCGGCAAAATTCGGGCAAATTGGCCTAATAGCAGGGCTACGCCCGCCGGCCGCCCTCCAGATAGGCGGCACGGACTTCCGGCCGCTGCAGCAGTTCCGCGCCCGTTCCATGAAGCGTGATCAGGCCGTTGACCATGACATAGCCGCGGTGGGCGAGCCGCAGGGCATGGTTGGCGTTCTGTTCGACGATCAGGACGGTGAGGCCGTCCTGCCGGTTGAGGGTCCGGATGGCTTCGAAAATCTGCCGCGCGATCAGGGGGGCCAGACCCAGGGACGGCTCGTCCAACAGCAACAGCCGAGGGCGGCTCATCAATGCGCGGCCGATCGCCAGCATCTGCTGTTCGCCGCCCGACAGGGTGCCGCCGCGTTGGCTCAAGCGCTCCTTAAGCCGCGGAAACAGCGTCAGCACGCGCTCAAGGCCGGCGGCTCGGTCGGCTTCGCTCGAGTCGGTGGCGTCGGCGCCCATCTGCAAATTTTCCGCAACGCTCATGCGCGGGAAGATCCGGCGGCCTTCCGGCGATTGCGCGATGCGTTGCCGCGCGATCTCATGGGTGGGCACTTCGGTGATGTCGCTCCCGTCGAACAGGATTTGTCCCGAAAGCGCGCGTGGCTTGCCGAAGATTGTCATCATCAGCGTCGATTTGCCGGCCCCATTGGCGCCGATCAGCGCGACGATCTCGCCCGGGTTGATGGCAAGATCGACGCCCTTCAGTGCCTCGATCTTGCCATAAGCGGCGCGAAGGCCGCGGATTGCGAGTAGGGGTGTCGACGCCGGGTTCATTGCAGTCCCAGTTCCGACTCGACGGCTGCAACCTCGTCGTCTTCCACGCCGAGATAGGCCGCGATCACCTTGGGATCGTCGCGCACGTCGCTTGGCGCACCTTCGGCAATCTTGACGCCATAATCCATCACCACGATGTGGTCGGAAATTTCCATCACCACACTCATGTCGTGTTCGATCAGGAGGATTGAAGTGCCCTGGTCGTCGCGGATCGAGAGCAAGAGCTTGCTGAGTGCTGCGCTCTCGCGCGCGTTCAGTCCGGCCGCGGGCTCGTCGAGGCAAAGAAGCGCCGGCTCCGTGCACATGGCGCGAGCGATCTCGAGCCGCCGCTGATCGCCATAAGGCAAATTGCCGGCAGCTTCGTCGGCGCGCTCCAGGAGCCCGATCCGGCTGAGCCAGCCTTTGGCCTGATCGATGGCGTGCTTTTCGGCGGCGCGCCAGGACGGCGCGCCGATCAGCCCGAGAAAGGTGAGGCCGGAGGCGAGCATCAGCGTGTTGTGCTGGGCGACCATCAGGTTTTCAAGCGCGGTCATGCCGGGAAACAGCCGGATATTCTGGAAGGTGCGTGCGACCTTGGCGTATTTGGAAATCCTGAAATCGTTAAGCCGTTCGAGCTGGATGTTGCGCCCGTCATTATGGGTAAGGCGGATCGCGCCGGAGGTGGGCTTGTAGAATCCGGTGATGCAATTAAAGACGGTGGTCTTGCCGGCGCCGTTCGGGCCGATCAGCGCCGTGATCTTGCTCCGTTCGGCCTCGAACGACAGATCGTTGACGGCGACAACGCCGCCGAAGCGCATCGTCAAATGACCGACATCGAGGATGCAACCGCCGCTCATCCCCGGCCTTCCCGCGCGAGCTCGGAGGAGATGGCCTGGCTGTGTTTAAGAAACACAGTCGGCGCGCGATGACCGATCAATCCGCGCGGCCGCCAGATCATCAAGAGCACCATCGCCATGCCGAATACCAGCATGCGGTATTGATCGAAGCCACGGAAGAGCTCGAAGCCCCCGATCAGGGTGAGCGCAGCAAGCGCCACGCCGAGCTGCGAACCCATGCCGCCGAGCACGACGATCGCAAGCACCAGCGCCGATTCCTGGAAGGTGAAGGACTCAGGACTGATGAAGCCCTGCCGCGTGGCGAAGAACGCGCCGGCAAAACCGCCAAACATCGCCCCGGTGGCAAACGCCGTAAGTTTGGTGGTGGTGGTGTTGATGCCGAGCGCGCGGCAGGCGACTTCATCCTCGCGTAGCGCTTCCCAGGCGCGACCTATCGGCAGACGGCGCAGCCGTATCGTCACCCAGTTGGTGAGGAGCGCGAGCGCCAGGATCAGGTAGAACAGGAACACGATGCGTTGCGTCGGCGAGAATTCGATGCCGAGCATCGCCGCAAGGCCGTCGTCACCACGCGTCAAAGGAATTCCGAAGAACGACGGGCGCGGAATGCCGGACACCCCGTTGGGGCCGCCGGTGAGGCTTTGCCAGTTGATGATGACGAGGCGAATGATCTCGCCGAAAGCCAGCGTCACGATGGCGAGATAGTCGCCGCGCAGCCGCAAGACCGGGAATCCGAGCATCACGCCCCACAACGCTGCGAGTATTCCCGCAAGCGGCAGGCAGATCCAGAACGTCAACCCGAAATTGGTTGCAAGCAGCGCGTAGGAATAGGCACCCACGGCGTAAAATGCGACGTAGCCGAGGTCGAGGAGGCCGGCGAGGCCGACCACGACGTTCAATCCCCATCCCAGCATCACATAGGTCAGCACCTGAATGCCGGTATCGATGACGTAGCGCTGGTCATAGAAGACTACGGGCACCAGAACGGTGAAGATCAAGAGCAGGGGCGGGATCGCGCGCCGTGCGACGCCGAGCGCGCTTTGCACCAAGGGCGGCACGATCGCGACGGTGCCGACTGGCCCCCACCATTGCCGCAGCAACTCGACGACGATGCTACCGCCAAAGACGATGGCGACGATGGTTGCGAGATCGTCGAACCTCGTCCAGTAAGTCAACTCTCCGGTTGGACCCGTTTCGGTGCGGATGCCGATCATCAGCGAGAAAAGCACCAGCGCGACGAAGGCGCTGATCAGGGCTTTCTTGAAGATGAAGGCGACGCCGGAAGCTCTCGAGGCTTGCGTCGGTTCGGGCGTAGGTGCTGTCACGCGCCGGCCCGTCAGACTTTTTCTACTTCAGGCCGGCCAAGCAGGCCGGTCGGAAGGAAGATCAACACCACGATCAGGATCGAGAACGCCGCGACGTCCTTGTATTCGACGGAGAAATAGGCCGACCACATCGTCTCGATCAGGCCGATCAGGAGGCCGCCGAGCATGGCGCCCGGCAACGAGCCGATGCCGCCGAGAACGGCCGCGGTGAACGCCTTGATGCCCGCAACAAAGCCCATGAAGAAATCCACCAGGCCGTAATACAGCAGGTACATCATGCCGGCGACAGCGGCGAGCGCAGCGCCGATGACGAACGTCATGGAGATGGTGCGGTCGACGTCGACGCCGAGCAGCGCCGCCATGGTCTGGTCCTGTTCGCAGGCGCGCATGTCGCGCCCCAACCGCGTCCGCGACAC